>PKWR01000144.1 GCA_003133285.1 Coriobacteriia bacterium | reverse complement strand
CACGCCGCCACCCCCTTGTGACGCCCGACACGACGTCCCGGATGATAGCACCGGGCACAGGACCCGGGCCGGTGTCAGGACTGGTGTTTCTATACCCCATGGGGTATTATTGGCGGCGTTCTCCAGTGTTGTCCGCTCACGTTCAAAAGAGGAAACTGTGGCTGTAGCGACAATAGATCCAGGCAGGTGCGACCGTTCTCCCGCCTGTCCGGCCCGGCGGGTCTGCCCGCAAGGAGCCGTCTACCGCCTCGAGTCCGGTGGCAGGCCGGGCTCGTGGGCGATCGACCCGGAGCGTTGCACCGGGTGTGCTGCGTGTGCCCGTGTCTGTCCGACCGGCGCCGTCTCGATGGCATAGGCAAGAGGTGAGCAACATGGTGAGGGTCCGGGTGTTCGACCTCGCGGTCGAGACGAACTGCTTCAGTGGTGGTTGAGGACCGTCCTGGTCTCCTGAGGAGATCACAGCGTTGATCGGCGACGAGATGCGGCGCAGGTTCGGTGACAAGGCCACCATCGAGTACATCGATACCGGCGATCCCGAGACGCGTGCCGCCCACGAAGCCGACGTTCAGGCGATCCAGGAGCGCGGGCTCATCTACCCCGTGACGTTCGTCGACGACGAAGCGGTCTACGACGGTGCGGTCTCCTACCCGGGGATCATCCGCGCCGTCGAGAACAAGCTGGGCGCGACAGCGTGACCGACTGGCAGGGGGTCGTCGCGATCGAGCGCTGCGGCTCGTACGACGAGGCCGAGATGGCGCTCGCTCTCGAGCGGGTCCTCGCTCCGCTCGGGGGCATCGAAGCGTTCGTCTCGCAGGACCAGACGGTCTTCGTCAAGGTCAACCTGCTGATGAAGGCCGAGCCGGACCGCGCCGTGACGACCCATCCCGCGCTCGTGCGTGCGGTCGTGCGCGCGGCGAAAAGGGCCGGAGCCCGCGACATCGCCATCGGCGACAGCCCGGGAGGCCGCACTACAGCCGCGTCGGCGCGCGCCCTGTTCGAGGCGAGCGGGATGGCCGCGGTCGCGCGCGAGGAGGGCGTGCGGCTCTCGCTGCTCGACGATTCCGTCGTGCGGGTCCCCTCCCCCGGCGGCGCGCTCTACCAGTCCTTCAACCTCGGGCGCGAAGCGGTCGAGGCCGACGTGCTCATCGACCTCCCGCGCCTGAAGACGCACGGCTTCATGATGTTCACCGGCGCGGTGAAGAACCTGTTCGGCTGCATCCCGGGACTGGAGAAGGCTCAGTTCCACATCAAGGTCCCCGACCGCCGGGACTTCGCGGCGATGCTGGTCGACCTCCTGCTCGCCTGCAGCCCGGAGCTGTCGATCATGGACGCCGTCGTCGCGATGGAGGGAGCAGGGCCCTCGGGCGGCACCCCGAAGCCCATCGGAGCGCTGCTCGCGTCGGCCGATGCGGTGGCTCTCGACGTCGTGGCCTCCTCGATCGCGCGGTTCGACCCGATGGACGTCTACACGAACTCGGTGGCGCACAAGCGCGGCCTCGGACCCGCCACCGCCGATGAGGTCCGCATCGAGGGGACCCCCTGGCGCGAGTTGGTCCCCGACTCGTTCCAGCAGCCGGCCCGCGACATCTCGCGCGGCATGCCTCCGGCGATCGGACGCTGGGCGCGCAAGCACACTGCCTCGCGACCGTACCTCGAGCATCGGGACGCCTGCACGGCCTGCCGCATCTGCGAGAAGAACTGCCCCGTGTCCGCGATCCGGATGATCGAGCGTCGCCCGACGCTAGACCTGGACACGTGCATCCGCTGCTACTGCTGCCAGGAGCTGTGCCCCGAGAAGGCGATCGGACTCAAGTCGCCGTGGTTCGCACGTCTCGCGCGACGCGGCGGTTCGAAACTCGCCTGACGCGCGGGCCCCGCTCTAGACCGCCGCGACTCCGTCGACCTCGCCGGGCGCCGAACCCCACTCCGCCATCACGACGCCGCCGAGCACGATCGCGGCGCCGAGCAGTTGGAGCGGCGCGAGGAGCTGGGTCGGGAACGCGAGCGCGGCGAAGACCACCGTGAACGGAAGCTCCAGCGTGGAGACCACAGCCGCCTGCGCGGCCCCCATCCGTGCGATGCCGCCGAGGTAGAGCATGACGGCGGCGAACGTCGGTACGGCCACCATGAGCGCGATGGAGCCCCACGCGTACGCGTCCCACCTCGCGACGGTGCCGAGCGTGCCGTTCGCGGCTGCGACGGCCCCGAGCGCGATCGCCGAGAACGCGAACGTGTAGGCCATGATGGTGAGCCGTGGGGTGCGGCCCAGCGTGCGGTACGACAGCACGTTGAACACGGCGTAGCCCAGCGCCGCCCCCATCCCCAGCAGGAGCCCCCGCGCGGTCACGGACGACCCGCTGGTGAAGATTCCCGCGACCATCGCGCATCCGAGGAACGACATCAGCACGGCGGCCACCCGCTTCAGCGGGAACGTCTCTTTCAGGAAGAGCCAGCCGATGATCGAGACCATCGCGGGATACGTGTAGAGCAACACCGTGGTGACCGACGCGCCGATCTCACGCACGGCGAACGCGTAGCACAGCGACGCGGCGCCGTAGCCGGTCAGCGAGAGCCCCAGGAAGCGCAGCAGGTCGCCGCGGGTCACGCGCAGAGCTCCCGGGTCGCGCACGGCCTGGGCCGCGCCCATCACCACGGCCGCGGCCGCGAAGCGCACCGCGAGCAGCGATATCGGTTCTGCTCCGTGGTCGAACGCCCACTTGGTGAGGATCCCCAGCGTCGCGAAACAGGCTGCCGACGCGACGACGGCTCCGAGCGCGAGCTTGCGGGACACGAGACCTCCGGGTGGGCTTGGCGGGTACCTGACCTTCGCACTCCGCACACGGGTCCGTCAACCGCGATGGTAGACTTCCCCGCGTGGACACCCCCGACCGACACCGAAGCATGCTGCGCTTCGCGCGCTGGCTACCCGCCGTCCTCTGGGCCGGCGTCATCTTCGCGGGCAGCTCGGTCCCGGGTACGAGCATCCCGGGCGGCTACAGCGCGTACGGCCACCTGGGCGAGTACTTCGTGCTGGGGGCGCTCGCCCTGTGGGCGGTGCGGCGCGAGGACCGAGGCGCCGTCGTGCTCGCGATCGCGCTGTGCGCGCTCTACGGTGCGTCGGACGAGTTCCACCAGGCCTTCGTGCCGTTCCGGGTCCCCGATCCGGTCGACTGGCTCACCGACGTGGTGGGTGCCACCGCGGGCATCTCGACCTACCTGTGGCTGGCGCTGCGCCGGCGCACGAGTCCGGCCTCGCCTCAGTAGGTGCCGGCCGGCGGTGGCGTGACGCCGAGCTGCCGCAGCTTGATCCGGAAGTCGTGCTGGTTCGCCGAGGTCGCGATCGCATCCTCCACCGTGATCTTGCCCTCCTGGTAGAGGCGCACGAGGGCCTGGTCGAACGTCTGCATCCCGTAGTACTCGCCCTCGGCCATCGCATCGCGGATCTTGTAGGTCTGCTCCGGATCGAGCAGGTACTCGCGGATCGTCCCGGTCATGATGAGCACCTCGACCGCGGGGACCAGCCCGCCGCCGACCGCCGGCAGCAGACGCATCGAGATGATCCCGCGCAGCGTGGAGGCGAGCATGAGCCGCGCCTGCAGCTGCTGATGCGGCGGGAAGAAGTCGATGATGCGGTTCACCGTCTCGGTGGCGTCGATCGTGTGCAGCGTCGACAGGACCAGGTTCCCGATCTCGGCCGCGGTCAAGGCGGCGGACACGGTGGTGTGGTCGCGCATCTCCCCGATGAAGACGATATCCGGGTCCTGACGCACCACATGCCGCAGGGCGTCGCCGTAGCTGTCGGTGTCGATGCCGATCTCCCGCTGGTCGATCACGCAGCCCTGGTCCTCGTGCTGGACCTCGATCGGGTCCTCGATGGTGACGATATGGCCGTTCCGCGTCCGGTTGATGTAGTCGATCATCGCCGCGATCGTGGTCGTCTTGCCGGAGCCTGCCGTGCCGGTCACGAGCACCAGCCCGCGCGCCTCGTTGGCCAGTTGCTCGACAGCCGCGGGAAGCCCGAGCTCGGCGAAGCTGTGACGGTCGGTGGACACGCGCCGGACCGCGATGGAGACGGCGCCCGACTGACGGTAGATGTTGATACGGAAGCGACCGACGCCGATCAGCGAGTAGGCCATGTCGATGTCGCGGCCTTCCTCGAACAGGGCCCGATGCCGCGGTTCGAGTACCTCGCGTGCCAGGGCCTCGGTGGACGCGGCGTCGATCACCGGCAGGTCCCGCAGGATGGTGAGCGTGCCATCGAGACGCACCGCGGGCGAAGTGCCCGCCTTCACGTGCAGGTCCGAGCAGCGGCGCGCGGCCATCATCTCGAGCAGTGCGTCGATCTGCGCCATGTGGTCCGACGTCCCCTCGTCCGCGACTTCCCTCTCACGTGCGAAGCGCCTCGCGGCGCCTCACCATCGTACCGCGACGCAGAGCGCGCCCGCGACTCGTCAGGCCTCGCGCAAGGCCGGCGTGAGGAAGCCGAACAGGCCCACACACGCGGCGACCACGCCGACGAACATGATCATCGGAGCGACGCCGTAGACCTGCGCGGCGAATCCGGCGCCGGCCAGCCCGATGACCGCCGCGACGCGCGTCAGGGTCATTCGCACCGCGAAGACCCGCCCGCGACTCTCGTCCTCGGTGTTCTGCTGCATCAGCGTGAGCATGGGGATCCCGAAGAACTCGTTCGCGATCCCCAGGGTGAAGAGGACGACCGCAGCGATCCTGATGTCCTTCACGAAGGAGAGCGAGACCATGAGGACCCCGAACGCGAGGATCCCGGACAGGTACTTGCGCCCCGCGCGACCCGGACCGCCGATCCCGATCGCGATGCTGCCGACCAGGAGCCCCGCCGTCGTCGACAGGTCGACCACCGTGATGCGCAGGGCGTCGGCGAGCCCCGAGTTCCTGAGGACGTCGAGCGCGAGGAGGATGCTCAGCGTGATCGCCGCTCCTCCCACGAGGGCCATCGCCGCGTACGTGATGAGCAGCCCGCGCAGGACGTCATCGTCGCGGATGCGCGCCAGGCCCGTCCTCAGATCGCGCCAGACGACGTCGAGGCCCATGGGCGCCACCTCGCGGCGCACGGCCCGGTGTCTGACGGCGAACACGAACAGCGCCGAGATGATGAACGTGGCGCCGTCGAGGAAGAACGCCGGCGACGGACCGACACCGGCGACGAGTGCCCCCGCGAACCCGATCCCGAGCAGCTCCGCGATCGAGCTGGTCGTCATGTCGAGTGAGTTGGCGGCCATGAGTTCGTCCTGCTCGACCACCGACGGCACGAGCGCCATGCGCGAGGGCTCGAAGAACAGCGACACGGTGGCGCTGCAGAAGGCCAGGGCGTAGACGGCCCACATCCCGAAGGGCACCACGAAGGGGATCGCGATCACGAGGCATGCGCGCACCAGATCGGCCGTGATCATCGTGCGACGGCGGTCCCACCGGTCGACGAACGGCCCGGCAACGAGTCCGAAGAGTGCGGCGGGGAGGAAGGTGATCGCGAACACGAGGCCCATCTGGGCGAGGGAGCCGGTCAGCCGGTACACCATGATGCTGAGGGCGACCTGGTTGATCTTGTCCCCGACGATCGACACCGTCTGTGCGATCCACAGGCGTCGGAAGTCGCTGCGTCGCAGCGGTGCGAGTGCGCTCCCGATGGCCATCTGTCCGATCCACGCCCCCCTCAGGTGCGAGCGCTCACGCGCCGCGCGGGCTACGGCCTGCATCCCCCTACAAAGCCCCTGCCGTCGATCGGATCGATGCTGACGACGTCGCCGGTATGAGGCGAGTGCACCATCTTGCCGCCGCCGATGTAGATCCCTACGTGGTGGATCGGGCTCCCGAAGAACACGAGGTCGCCGGGCTGCAGGTTGTCGCGGCTGACGTGAGCCCCTGCGTTGATCTGCGCGCCCGAGTAGTGAGGGAGGTGCACCCCGACCTGCGCGTAGACGAACATCGTGAATCCCGAGCAGTCGAACGTCTGGGGGCCCGAGGCGCCCCACACGTAGCGGTGACCCAGATAGCGGAGCGCGATGCTGACCACGCCGCTCCGCGGCGCGATCGCGGGGTTGCCCCAGTTCCAGCCCGTGCCGCCCCCGCCTCCGCCGTGCGCGCGGGCGTCCGCGGCGCGACGGGCCCGGTCGGCGGCGTTCAGCGCGGCGATCTCGCGCTCCACGCCCTTGAGCAGGGCCTTCGCGGCCGCCTCATCGTGCAGGATGGAGGCACGGCGATCGGCCATGACGTCGTAGACCTTCTTGGCCGCCGTCTCGGCGGTCTTGAGGTCCGCCCGCGCAGTCAATGCCTCGGCGCGAAGGACCTTGAGTTGGGCCACGGCCTCGGACTCCTGCTTGTTCATCTCGTTGAGCAGGTCCCAGGTGGTCGCGAAGTCCTCGAAGCTCGCCGCGCCGAACAGGACGTCGAGCAGCCCGAGCGGGCCCGAGCGGTACATGCTGTCTGCGCGGACGTCCAGAGACGTCTGCAGGATGTCGGTCTTGGCGGTGTTGGCCGCGAGGCGCGCGGTGATGGCGACGACCTTGCCGTGCAGGCCGTCGTACTCGATCTTCGCCTGGTTCCAGTCCTCGGTGGCGATCTCCGCCTTGTCAGCGAGGACATTGATCTGCGCCTGGATCCTGACCGCTTGGGCGCGCTTGGCCGACACGGGGGTCGCGAGGGCCACCGCAGGCACCGATGAGAGCGCTATCGCCAGCGCGAGAGAGACCGCGAGCGACTGCCGGATTCTTCCCACGGTCGCGCCCTCCCTTGTCCGAGGTCGACGTCGGCGGATGCTAAGCAAAAACCGCGCTACTGTAGCACAGGCGACCCTCGACCCGCGAGGCCGAGACACAGCCCGTCGATGAGCGACACGGCCAGGGACTGGAGCGAATGCTCGTCCGCCGAGGGGTCGTCGACGTACACGATGACGCGCGGATCGGCGGGGTCGACCGAGGCCACGGCGACCGCGAGGCGCCGGGACAGCGCCTCCCCGCCCTCCCGGACGGCCACGGTGCGCGACTGCCCCGGCGAGGTGGTCGTGAGCTCGATCACGAGCGCCGCGGACCCGCCGCCGGGGTTCGCGACACTCATGCGGGCGGCCGGCTCGCTCGCATGGGCGAGGTTCACGATGCGGTCCGCCAAGGCGCACGAAGCCGAGTCCGCCACCAATACGACTTCCGTGTGACGCAGTACCGCAGCGCTGCGCGCGGGAGCGGCCCTCAGCTCCACCGGCGGGAGCGAAGGCCTGTCGCTCCACACGTGGCGCAGGCCTTCGATCGCGCGAACGGTCTCGAGCCCGACGATACCGTCGGCGCCCAGTCCCGTGTTCGCCTGGAAGTCCCTCACGGCCCCCTCGGTGAAGGCCCCGAAGATCCCGTCGACAGCGCCGCAGGCGAACCCCAGTGCGTTCATCGCCCCTTGCAGCGCACGGACGTCGGCGCCGTGGAGATAGGGGTGGCGCAGGTACAGGAGGCGATCGCCAAGGGAGAAGGTCGCATCGACCAAAGCGGCCCAGGTGTGGTCTCCGACCTCGCCGTCCTCGTCGAGGCCGCGGGCATGCTGGAACGCGCGGACGGCGGCGAGCGTGGCTCCGTAGAACACGCCGTCGACGCCGGTCGGCCCAAGGTCGGCCCCGAGCGTTATGAGGCGCCTTTGAACGTCTTCGACCGCGGCACCACGGTCACCCTCACGGATGGGTCTCACTCAAGGCCTCTCGCCGGCGTCACGGAAGGACACCGCCGAAGTGTCAGCGGTACCCGTAGCGGTCGCGGAACCTCGCCAGGTTGTCCTGAACGAGCTGACTGTGCTGCCCGGAACGGCGCAGGAAACGCTGCACGTCCAGCTCCACAACGGGGTCGCGCTCGTAGCGATACGCGTCCTCATCGGCCTTGAGGATGTACCCCGCGGCCAGACTGGATAGTATCACCTGGACCGAGTGCTCCGGCCGGTTGAGCCGGTCGGCGACGCGGTCCGGAGTGAGCGACTCGCCCGCGTGCGAGGACATGAGTTCGAGGACTTCCCGGACGGCATTCTCGGTCGCGCGGTCGCCCGGCATTCCTCGAAGTGCTCTGTCCAAGCTCACCTGCCACCACTCCCGCGTCGCATCGTCACCACTCGAGGCTGTGATACCCGTCGGCGGCGCCAGCTACGCGCCGAGCGGACAACCTCCCATGACCGAGGGTGCAAGAACGATGCCGAGTGGCGTCGCGTCAGGCAGGCCACCTGACGGCGTTCTTGCCGCCCCGTTTCGCATCGTACATCGCCTGGTCCGCCGCCACGATCAGCGCGGCTCCCGTCTCGGCGTGCGTCGGGAAGGCGGCCACGCCGACGGAGATCGTCTTGTGGACGTCCTCCTCGATACCGAATCCCTCGTACGACAACCGCTCCACGCCGGCGCGGATCCGCTCGGCGACCGCGAGGGCTCCCTCGAGGTCCGTCTCGGGGAGGACGATCACGAACTCCTCGCCGCCATAGCGGGCGGCGATGTCGATCTCCCGCAGCATCCCCACGATGGTCATCGACACCGACTGCAGGACGCGGTCGCCGTGCGGGTGCCCATAGGTGTCGTTGAACGACTTGAAGTCGTCGATGTCGATCATGATCAGCGACATCACGTGGTTGAAGCGCTGGGCGCGGCCGATCTCCTCCTCGAGGTGCTGCATGAAGTACCCGTGGTTGTAGAGTTCCGTGAGCCGGTCGGTCACCGACAGCCTCTCGAGCTCCTCGTGGAGCAGCGCGTTCTGGAGCGCCAAGGAGCTCTGGTTGCCGATGACCTGCAGGCGCTCCATCTCCGCCGGAGTGAAGTCGCGCGCGTTGTGAGAGCCGATCGCCAGGACTCCGACCACCCGCTCGCCGCTGCGCAGCGAGACCGCGGCATGGGACGCCAGGTCCTCGGACTCGGTCGACCATCCCGTCGAGCCGGGGATCCTGGAGGCGTCGGCCTCCACGGCAACGCCGTCCCGGTACGCGCGCCCCAGGATCGTCGTGTCGACCGGGACGACCTCGACGAAGTAGTCCGCTGGGCGCCCCTGCGCGGCCGCGTACCGCAGCTCCCAGTGCTCGGTGTCGAGCAGGTAGACGCACGAGATCTCGGCGCCCAGGATGCCGTTCGCGCCGTCGACCACGAGCGATGTCACATCATCGACGGTGGTGAAGGAGGTGAGCGCCTTGAAGAACTCGTGGGTGAAGAAGATCTCGGACAGCCGGCGCTCGAGTTCCTCGTTCGCCTGCTCCAGAGCCACCGTGCCCGCCTGCAGCATGTTCTCGTGCCCGCGCATCTTCTCGTAGGCCACCTCGAGCTCAGCCAGCAGCCGCTCCTGCTCCTCGCCGCGCTTCTTGGCCATGAGCAGGTCACGGATCAGGTCGGCGCCCTTGGAACCGACGATCTCCACGGCGGCCGGGCGGTAGGCGATCAGCCGCGCGCGCAGCTGGGGGTCGTCGGTGAGATCGAGGATGACGTCGAGGTCGTCCACGGACGCGAGATCCGCGATGTCCTCGGAGGTGTAGATGCCCAGCTCGCGGGCGGCGACGGCGCCCGCGGCGCCGCTCCGGGGCTCGGCCAGCGCCACGACGTCGATGCTCTCCACCTCGGCGAGCAGGCGCAGCATCGCGGCGGCACGCAGATCACCCCCGGCGATGGCGACGCGGAGCGGCCGGCGTGGGCGTTCGCCACCGACGGGATCGTTCGAGCGGTCGTTCGCTCGCGACATCAGCGGTCCCCTCGGTCGCCGTTCAGATCTCGTGGATGCCGTAGGTGTAGCTCCGTACGAGCAGGATACCTGTGGCGGTGGATAGTTCGATAGTGCGGGCGTGCGAGCCGCCCGTCTCCTCGACGACGATGGGGACGCCCGCGCGCTCCAGCTGGTCCCGCACCGCGGCGACGTTGCGGTCACCGATCGTGTCGATGCCCGACTCCCCGCGGAACATCGACGCCCCGCCCGCCAGTTTGGCGACGATACGGCGCGGTCCGGCGCCCATGTCGACCATACGCTCCACCAGGTCGGGGATCGCGATGTCGGCGAAGCGGTGGCGCTTGCCGGTGGCGGCGCTGCACGACGCCGCGGGCAGCATCACATGCGCCAGCCCCCCGATCCGCAGACGGGGGTCCCACAGCGCGACCCCGACGCACGATCCGAGCGCCTGCGTCACCAGCACCTCCGGCTCGCGGGCGCAGGCGATCTCGCCGACGCCCACGATGAAGTGGGTCGGGTCCAGAGCCTGCGCGAGATCGCGCAGCAGCGCGGACGCTTCGCTCATGCGACGCCCAGACGCCCGAGGAGCACGCCGAGTCCGGCGGGGTCGGGCAAGAAGAACAGGTAGGCGTCGACGGACGTGTCCGCGTCGTAGAAGCGCGTCTTGAGCAACAGGGCCACGTCGGCGCGCAGTGCGGCGTCGGAGGTGACGGCCTGGACGATGGCGCCCGCCATGTCGAGCGTCGACGAGGGACGCGCGGGCAGCAGGCTGACGTCCGCAAGGCGGCCGATCGCCGCCAGGTACGCGGACATGAGTATCGAGGCGACGTGCGTGACCAGCGCCTCCTCGTCCGCGCTGAAGGCGCGGGCGGTCCCGACCGGGCGGGCGTGCATCAGGTCGACGAGGGCGAGGGCCGAGGCGCGCTCGGCCAGGAAGAGCATGCTGCCACCGACGTCGCCCAGAAGCCGGACGTGGACACCGGCCACGAGCGTCTCGGGCCCTCCGAACAGCTCCGGCACCTCACCGACGTCGAGCACCTCGAGTGTCGGGACGTCGATCGAGATGGCGTGACCGACGAGTTGCGAGAGGGCGGTCGCCGCGTGCCCCGCCCCGATGCTTCCCGTCTCGCGCAGCGCGTCGATCTGCATCTCCGACAACGTGTTGAACCTCATCGCGAAGCCTCCCCGGTTGCGAACAGGGCACGCGGGTCGAGGATGAGCGCGACACTCCCGTCGCCGAGTACGGTCGCGCCGCTCAGCCCGCTGACACCCGCGAAGATGCCCGACAGCGGCTTGATCACGATCTCCTGGCGACCGACCAGCCCGTCGACCCCGATGGCCCGCGCCGAATCGCCCCACTCGAGCAGCACGATGTTGCGGCTCCGGATCGGCGAGCGCTGCTCCTCGTCGAGCCCGACCACCGCATCGAGCGTGTCGAGCGGCACCACACGGCCGTCTCGCAGCGTGAGCACAGGGTGCAGATCGACCGTCCCGACGGGGAGGTCGTCGTAGGCCAGCACCTCGGTGACCGCGCCGAGCGGGATGGCATAGGTGTGTCCCGAGCTGCGCACCAGAAGCGCCTGGATGATCGCAAGCGTGAGCGGCAGGGACAGAACGAACTCGGTTCCGCGTCCGGGACGCGAGCGTATGGCGAGCGATCCCCCGAGCTGTTCGACCTTCGCTCGTACGACATCCATGCCCACGCCGCGGCCTGAGACCTTCGTCGCCTGCACCGCGGTGGAGAACCCGGGCGTGCAGGTGAAGAGGAGGATGTCGTCGTCGCTCATGCTGTCGCGGTCCGCGGCCTCGGCGAGCCCGCGGGCGACCGCGGCCTGCCAGATGCGCTCGACGTCCATCCCGCGCCCGTCGTCGGCAACGGACACCAGCACTCGATCGCGCTCGCGGGCGGCCGACAGGCGCACGAGACCGCGCTCGGGCTTGCCCGCCGCCACGCGGTCGACCGCGTTCTCCAGGCCGTGGTCGAGCGAGTTGCGGAGCAGGTGCACCAGGGGCTCGACGATCTCGTCCAGGACGGTCCGGTCGAGTTCGATATCCACGCCGTCGACCTCGAAGGCGACGTCCTTGCCGAGGTCGCGGGCGAGGTCGCGCACCATCCGCGGGAAGCGGTTGAACGTGTTGCCGACCGGGACCATGCGGGTCTGCATGACCTCGCGCTGCAGCTCGGCCGAGATCCGATGGACCTCCTCCACTGCCTGCGTGAGGTCATGTTCGTCGATACGGTCCGTGATGTTCTCGAGACGCGAGCGCGCGATCACGAGTTCGCCGACGATGTCGACCATCGTGTCGAGGTGCGTGAGCGCGATGCGGACGGTCTGGGTGTCGGCGAGCTTGGGGACCGCCTTGGCGGCTCTCCCGAAGGCGGCGTCCCGGTCGGGTTCGTCCTCCGTCGGGGCTCCCCCGGGCGCATCGGTCGCAGCTGGCGCCGCAGCGACGCCCGCGGCATCGGCGGCTGTCGTCGCCTCAGGCTCCACGACGCTGGCCGACTCCACCTCGGTGATCGCCCGGACCGCTTCTGCGAGCTTCTCCCCGGGACGGTCCGTGCGTACGCTCACCGTGAACGTGCGGTCGAACTCGCCTTCGTCGATATCGGACTCCGACGGGCTCGTGCCGACGACCTCACCGAGCTGGCGCAGGCGCTTGAGCACCATGTATGCGCGGACCGCAGCGAGCTGGCAGGCGGCCTCGATGGTGACCGAGAGGGTGACGACGCCCTCGGGCTCCGCGACCACAGGCTCCCCGGCGAGCGGGGCCGCCGCCCGCTGCGTCGCACCGCCGCCGTGCGCCGCCTCGGTGTGCTCACGAAGCTCCTGCACCATGAGTTCGGGATCGACCTCTGCGCCGCCCGAGGCCTCGAAGTTGATGAGGTCGCGCAGGGTATCGGTCGCGCGCAGGACGACGTCGATCAGGTCGCCGGTGACCGGCTGCTCGCGCTTGCGCACGGTGTCCATGAGGCTCTCCATGGTGTGCGTCAGGCTGGCCGTCTGCTCGTAGCCCATCGTCCCGGACATGCCCTTGAGGCTGTGCGCGGCGCGAAAGACGGCCTCCACGGGCTCGAGGTCGTCAGGGTCGGATTCGAGCGTGAGAAGCGCGTCGACGATGCCCTGGAGGTACTCCGCGCTCTCGGAGAGGAATACCTGGCGGTACGCCCCCATATCGAGTTCGTCGCTCATCCGTTCCCCCCGTTCCGTAGCGTGCGGCGGATCTCGACGGCCACGCGGTCGATCGGAGCGACGCACTGTGCCGCGCCGATCTTGACCGCCGCGCCGGGCATCCCCCACACCACCGACGTGTCCTCGTCCTGGGCGATCGTCTGACCTCCCGCCTCGCGGATCGCGAGCAGTCCCACGGCCGCGTCCGACCCCATTCCGGTCAGCACGACGCCGACCGCCTTGTTGCCGTAGCACTCGGCCGCGCTCTCGAAGAGCGGGTCGGCGGCGGGGATGAGACCGTGTATGGAAGGGCCTTTCTCGAGCTCGATGCGCGTCGGGGCCCCGGTGGAGCCGACGATGCGCATATGTGTGCCGTGAGGGGCGACGTAGCCGTGGCCCGCGAGCACGCGCATGCCGTCCTTCGCTTCTTCGACCGGGAAGCCGGCGACCTTCATGAGGCGCGCAGCCAGCGAGACGGCGAAGCCGACCGGGAGGTGCTGCACGACGAGGAACGCCGCCGAGGCGTCGGTCTGCAGTCCCGCAAAGACACGGTCGAGGGCCAGCGGACCCCCCGTGGAGGAGGCGATACAGACGATGCGATCGGGGTCGCCCTCGGCCATGACCTCGTGAGGCGTGGCGGCCGCGACCGGAGGGGCGGTCCTGGTCCGCTTCTCGGGCGAGGTCGCGTAGGCGGCCCGGATCGCCCGCACGAGTTCGATCCCGAGGCGGTCGATGGAGGTCGCGAGGCCCTCGCGCGGTTTGAGGATGAAGTCCGTCGCGCCAGATTCCAGCGCGCGGTAGGTCGTCTCCGGGTCGTCGACCGAGGTCAGCATGACCACGCGCGCATCGGAATCGCGCACGATGAGGCGCAACGCCTCCATGCCGTCCATCTCGGGCATCTGGATATCGAGCGTGACCACGTCGGGATCGAGCGCCTTGACCGCGGAGACGGCCTCGACGCCGTTCCGCGCGACGCCTACGACCTCGATGCGGGCGGCGTCGCCCAGGACGTGCGTGAGTATCTGGCGCACGAGCGCCGAGTCGTCCACGACCAGGACGCGGATGGTTGCCATCTCTTCGGACCGCCGCTCAGCGCGCGTCGGCGGCGAGGCACTTCTTGACGGTCTCGAGCACCTTGGTCGGCTGGAAGGGCTTGACCAGGAAGTCCATCGCGCCGGACTCGAGCGCCTCGACGATCATCTGCTGCTGCCCCATTGCGCTCACCATCAGCACGCGGGCCTCGGGGTTCATCGCCCGGATCGCCTTGAGCGTGTCGATGCCGTTCATCACGGGCATCGTGATGTCCAGCGTGACCAGGTCGGGCGCGACGCTGCCGTACTTGTCGACCGCGTCGCGGCCGTTGACGGCCTCCTCGATGCGATACCCCTCCTTTGAGAGGATGTCGCGGATCATCATGCGCATGAAAGCCGCATCGTCCACGACCAGGATGGTGCTCGACATCAGGCGTCCCCCTCCGAAGTATCGGTGCTGCCGAGCTCGTATTCTGCACGGGGCAGGACGCGATCGAGGTCGAGCAGGATGATCAGTCGCCCGTCGAGATGCACGATCGCCTCGAAGGCGTCGGCCAACTCGCGGGGCAGTGCGGCCTCGGGCGCCGGCATCATCTGGTCCGGCTCGAACGTGGCGACCTCGCTGGCTGCGTCCACCGCCAGGCCGACCGCGCCCGCGGGCGTCTCGGTGACGATGATGCGCGCGCGGGACGTGGGATCGAGCGTCGTGCCGAAGAGCCGTTTGCCGAGATCGACGACGGGCACGACGCGACCGCGAAGGTCGATCACGCCCTGGACCGAGACGGGGGCCCGCGGGACAGGCGTCACCGTCTCGTACCGGATGATGCTGCTCACGTGCCCTATGGGGAGTCCGTACTCCTCTGACCCCACACGGAAGAGCACGTACTGGCGGCCGGGGCCGTTCACGCTTCGTCGCCCTCGAGGCGCAGCTTGCGTACGGACTCCTCGAGCCGGTGCGACATGTCTGCGAGGTCCTGCGCGGAGGACGAGATCTCCTCCATGCAGGCCGTCTGCTGCTCGGCGGCTGCCGCGGTCTCCTCGACGGCCGCGGCGTTCTCCTCGACGACGGCCGCGATGTCGTGCATCGCGCGGTCGACGGCGGCGGTGCGCTCGCGCTGGTCGGTCATCGACTGGGCGATGCGGTCGGCGAGCTCGGCGGTGCGATGGACCGCCTCGTCGATCTCGCCGAGAGCGGCTCCCGTGCGGCCGACGACCTCTGTGCCCATCGTCATCTCGCGCTGACCGATCTCCATCAGNNTTGAGAGAGAGCAGGTTGGTCTGGTCGGCGATCGACGTGATGACGTCGACGATCTTGCCGATCTCATCGGAGCGACGGCCCAGCAGGGCGACGGACGCGGCCAGGGTCTCGATCGACTGCTGGACCTCTCCGATCTTCGCGATCGCCTCGTCGGTGGCGGCGCGGCCGTGGTCGGCCTGACGCGCCGCCTCCTGGCTGATGCGTGACGCCTCGACGGCTTGGACCGACACGTTGTTGATGGTGGATGCGATCGCCTCGACCGCCGCGGTGGTCTCCTCGACCTTGCGAGACTGGAGCTCGGCGCCGTGCGCTATGTGCTGCACGGAGTTGGATATCTCCATCGTCGACGCGCTGATCTCCTGCGACGATGCGGACAACTCGGTTGCGGCGGCCGCGACGGACTCCGAGGAGCGGCGCACGCCCCCCGCGATGTCAGCGAGGGACTCGATGAGCCGGTTGCACTCGTCGGTCACGAGGCCGATCTCGTCGGGCCGATGGATGGGCGCACTCACGGTCAGGTCGCCCAGACCGGCTTGGGTCATGACCTCGCCGATGTCGCCGAGCGGGTCCAGGATCCTGAGCTTGAAGGCCTTGTCCCATGCGCGCTGGCCGAAGAGGGCCGCGACGGTCATGGCGACCGCACCGGCGCCCACGAGCAGGACGACGTGAACGAGGTCGGGCTTGAGGAGCCATATCGCGAAGGCGGACGTGACGGCGAGACCCGTCCCGACCGCCGGGCCGATGGTCAGCCACGTCTGCATCTGGAACGTGCGCGCGAGGCTCTCCTCGACCTTGATGGTGCTGCGCTGCGCCACCTTCGACACCCTCCTCATCGAGGGGCCGCATCACTCCTGCGGCCCACTGCATCCACCCCATCGACGATTGTACGTCTACTGCATCGGCATAGGCAGCACGGATACATGAGCAGTGCTGCTCGAGCCGGATCCCTTCAGAGTTTGCGGTAGACCCGCTCGCGGCCCGAGACCGCCTGGAAGCCCTTCCCCGCCGACGTCGCCATCTTCTCGGTTCGGCCGAGCACGAGGTACCCGCCCCTCGCCAGCGCCCGGTGGAACACCCCCGTGACCCGCTCCTGCTGTTCGCGCGTGAAGTAGATGAACACGTTGCGGCACAGGATGAGGTCGAGCGCCATCGGCGGCTCGTCGGCGAACAGGTCCAGCGTCCGGAACCGCACCCGCTCCGTCACCTCCGGAGTGATCCGGAAATGGCGCTCGTCGCTCGTGACGAACCGCGCACGGTCCGTGCGCGGGATGTGGTCGATCTTCGCGATGTCGTATTCGGCGCGCTCGGCCGTCTTGAGCGCGATCGGGTCGAGGTCGGTCGCCGTGACACTGAGCAGCATCCGCTCCGGCCGAGGACCCTTCGCGGAGAGGAACGCCATGACCATGGAGTAGGGCTCCTCGCCGGTGGCGCAGCCCGCTGACCAGGCGCGCACCGCGTGGTGACCCAAGGCCGCCTTGCCTGCAAGGATCGAGGGAATGACCTCGCCGCGGATGATGTCCCAGACCGGAGGATCGCGGAAGAAGTCGGTCACATTGACCGTGAGCGCGTCCAGCAACCGAGCGTACTCGGTCGGCTTGGCGGTCAGGTAGGCACAGTATTCGCGGTAGGTCGTGAGCGACAGCGCGCGCATGCGGGTTCCCAGGCGACGCTGGACGTACGATCCCCGGTACTGGGAGAGGTCGACCCCACGATCGCGCTCGATCTGCAGAATGAGAGGCGTGAGTTGCCCGCGTGCGGCGACGTCTTCCGTGTCTTCCATCGAAGCCTTCCGTCGGGCGGCGTCACGCGCGCTTCAGCACTCTCGAGTTTACGCTTACGACGCGGGCGCGGTAGAATCCTGCGAACCCACTTGCCAAGGAAGAGGCGCATGACCCGCTCGAGGACTCCGGGACGCGTAGTGACAGGGCTCATTGCCGTCGTCCTCATGCTGTTCATCGGCGCCGCCGCGTGGGCCGTCGTCGACGACTACCTCCAGCGCGGCTTCCTTCCGCGGGGCGCGACCGTCACCGGTGTTCCGGTCGGCGGCCTGACGCGCGCGGAAGCGACGCGCGTGATCGATGAGCAGGTCAAGGGACCGCTGTTCGCCCCCATCACGGTCACCTTCCGCGACGCGCCCACGACGGTGGACCCCTCCGGCATGATGACGGTCGACATCGACGCCGTGCTGGCGGACGTCGCATCGCCAAAGCTCGCAGCCAGCCTCCCGCAGCGCGTCCTTTGGCGCGTCACGGGCGCGTCGTACGGCCACGACACGTCCGACATCCTCAAGGTCGACACGACCGCCGTTCAAGAATGGGTAGCCGCCGAGAAGAAGCGCGTCAGCATCCCGGCGGTGGACGCGACAGTCTCGGTCACCGGCTCCAAGCTCACCATCAAACCCGCCCAGGCGGGGATCACCTTCAACACCGCTGCGGCCTCCACGGCGCTCTCTGCGGCCCTTCTGTCGGGCACCAAGACCGTGGGCCTCGTCGAGACGACGACGACACCGGCGGTCACCAACGCGAAACTCGGCAAGACCATCTTCGTCAGCCGCAGCCGCAAGACGCTCGTGCTCTACAACGGAACGAAGATCGAGAAGACCTACCGGTGTGCCGTCGGGATGCCGCAGTATCCCACGCCGCTCGGCTGGTGGAAGATCGTCGCCAAGCAGAAGAACCCGATATGGCGCAACAACGGGTCCGATTGGGCGAAGACCATGCCCGCGTTCATCCCGGGCGGCCCCAACGGCCCTCTGGGCACCCGCGCGCTGTACCTCAACGCCTCCGGGATACGCATCCACGGCATCCCGCCGAGCGAGGACTGGTCCGTGGGCAACGCCGCCTCGCACGGTTGCATGCGGATGCATCGCTGGGACGTCGAGGACCTCTACCCCCGGGTCCCCATCGGAACCCGTGTGATCATCGTCTCGTGACACGGACACAGACAGACAGATCAGAAGGCCCCGGCGCTCGAGCGCCGGGGCCTCTTCTTTGGCAACGATCGGGCGCTGCCGGACCTGCACCGAGCCTAGGGCGTCGGCCAACTCCGGACTCCCCCGGCCAGGGGGTCGTGACAGCCGTTCGTACACGTCCCGGCGTCCGGTCCTGTGCTTACGAACCCGATGTCGCTGCGGAGCAGATGCGGCTGGGTCACCGATCCGTGGCTGACGTGGCACGCGCTGCACGACAGGCCGTGACCGGCGGGCGCCGAGGCGACGTGCATGCTATGCAGCTTCTTGTTGCCCGAGTCGGCGAGGAAACCGCTCTTGCCCGTGCCGTCGCCCCCGCCCGTCGCGTAGACGGAGCGAAGATGGCAGTCGTAGCACAGGAGGCTCGCGCTGTCCGGGGCGATCCCCAGGTAGGGCCTGGCCAGGATGGGTGATGAGTCCGACGTGTGCGGGCCCTTGGCCTGCTGGGCGGTCGCGCCGTCGTCGCCGTGACAATCGGCGCAGTACAGGACCGACGACGACGTCCAGTCCACGGTGGTGGTGTTGAAGGTGCTGGCCGCCACGGTCGAGGTCGAAGCCCCGGCGACCGCGTGCATCGAGGCGTTCTGAGGATCGAACGACACCGCAAGGTCGGTGCGGCCGCCGAGCGGCGCCGCGTAGGACGAGTGGCACTTGAAGCACACGCCGTAGCCGGTCGCCGAACGGGCGGGCGCGGTGAAGGCGACGACGGGGCCCGGGTAGGTCACGGTCGCGGTCACGCCCCAGGCGCCCGCCATCGGGCCGGACACCGCCGGGGCGGCACCCGCGGCGCGCGTGGCGACGTGGCTGTCGTGGCAGTCGGAACAAGTGACATGTCGGGTGAAGCCGGCCGTCTCGGTCGACACGTGCGCGGT
>PKWR01000215.1:6603-14837 GCA_003133285.1 Coriobacteriia bacterium | reverse complement strand
CTCCTCGTCCTCGCGCCCCGGCTCGCGCAGGTGCGTGTGGATGTCGGCAAGACCCGGGAGCACGACCTTCTCGGCGCACTCGACCGTCTCGCCCTTGGCGATCTTCAGGTCGGTCCCGATCTCGGCGATCACGCCGTCACGGATGACGATGTCGCAGACGGCGTCGAGCCCGACCGCCGGGTCGATCACGCGTGCGTTCTTAAGCAGCAGCGCCACTGTCGGCACCTCCCAGGAGCAGATACATGACGGCCATGCGGACGGCGACACCTGATTCGACCTGCTCGAGCACGAGCGAGCGGTCGGAGTCGGCCACGTCCGCGGAGATCTCGACTCCGCGGTTCATCGGACCCGGGTGCATCACGATCGCGGACGGCTTCATGGCCGCCAGCCGCGCGGAGTTCATGCCGTAGAAGCGGGCGTACTCGCGCAGGGACGGGAACGGCATCCCGTCGGCGCGCTCCATCTGGATCCGGAGCATGTACGCGACGTCGAGCGTCGGCAGGACCTCGTCGAGGTCCCACGAGACCTCGGCGCCCAGCACGTCGGGGCGGGCCGGCAGCAGGGTCGGCGGCGCGATGAGGACCGGGATGGCGCCCACCTTCAGCAGCGCGGGGACCAGCGAGCCGGCGACGCGCGAGTGCGCGATGTCGCCGACGATCCCGACGCGGAGCCCCTCGAGGTGCCCGAGGCGCTGCTTCATCGTGTAGAGGTCGAGCAGGGCCTGCGTCGGATGCTGGTGGATCCCGTCGCCGCCGTTGACGATGGAGCAGTCCATCATCTCCGTGAGCATGCGCGGGGCGCCGGCGTACTTGTGGCGGATGATCACCAGGTCGCACGACATCGCAGCCAGCGTCGCGGCGGTGTCGCGGAGCGACTCGCCCTTGACGGTGGCCGACGCGCTCGCGGTGAAGTTGATGGCGTCGGCAGACAGCCGCTTGGCGGCAATCTCGAAGCTCGTACGCGTCCGGGTGGACGGCTCGAGGAAGAGGTTCACGACGGTCAGACCGCGCAGCGTCGGCAGCTTCTTGATGCGGCGCTCGTTGACGGCCGCGAACGACTCCGCAGTGTCGAGGATGCGCGCGATGTCCTCGCTGGTCAGGTCGTCCATCCCGAGGATGTGGCGGGAGCTCAGCATGCCTTCTCCTCCTCTCCCTCGGAGATGAAGACCACGTCCTCGCCGTCGGTCTCCGCAAGGCGCACGTGCACGCGCTCGCGGCTGGAGGTCGGGACGTTCTTGCCGACGTAGTCGGCGCGCACCGGGAGCTCGCGATGGCCGCGGTCCACGAGGACGGCGAGCCGGATGCAGGAGGGCCGCCCGTAGTCCATCAGCGCATCCATCGCGGCGCGGATCGTGCGACCGGTGAAGAGCACGTCGTCGACGAGCACGACGCAGGTGTCCGTGAGATCGAACGGCAGGTCGGTGCGGTGCACCTCGGGGTTGTTGCGGGTCGAGACGTCGTCCCGGTAGAACGAGATGTCGAGCGTGCCGACGGGCACCTCGGCCCCCTCGATCTCCTTGACGCGCTCCGCCAACCGGTGCGCGAGATGCGCGCCCCTCGTCACGATGCCCACGATCACGAGGCCCTCAGCGCCCTTGTTGGCCTCGAGCACCTCGTGTGCGATGCGCGTGATCGCCCGGTCGACGGCCGTAGCGTCCATGACCACGGCTTTCGTGCGACTCGTCATCGGTCCTCCCACCTCTCGCGCCGCGCCTCTCCCGAAGGGGTGTCGGCGCAACAGAAATGCCTTCCGCGGCTTGGGCGAAAGGCATCGATACAAGCGGAGGTATGCTCCCGCGACGGACGGTCCACGAACCTGTCGCGTTCCTGTGTCGTTCCCTTGCCGGCCTCACGGAACCGGATTAAAGGTCGGGATGGACACTACCGCACCGGGAACAATATGTGAAGAGACCTCGGGTCATCGGATGCGTGTCGGTGGGGTGCGCGGCAATGATCCGTCGTCTTTGAGGGGGTCGATCGAGATGAGACGCGTGCTGTCCGTCCTGCTCGTCATGGCGGTCCTCGCGACCGTCCTCGTGGGGTGCGCACCCGCCGTGCCGCCCACACCGACGCCGACCACTCCCGCCGCCACGGGCACACCGCCGGCCACCGCGAGTCCGCTGCCGGCGACATCGACGCCGACACCCGCGGCGTCCGTCACCGTCAAGGCCTACTTCGTCTACCACGAGAAGATGCAGCCGGCGGCGCGTGCCCTTCCCGCGGGCACGACCGCGGTGCTGAAGGGCGCGCTCGAGGCGCTCCTGGCCGGGCCGACCGCCGCCGAGAAGGCCGGCGGCCTCGTGACGGTGGTCCCCGCGGGCACGAAGCTGCGCGGCGTGACGCTGTCGGGCCACGTCGCCATCATCGACNNACCGCGACGCAGTTCCCCGGGGTGACCGCCGTGACGCTCAAGCTCGACGGGAAGACGATCAAGGCGCTGGGCGGCGAGGGGATCATCGTCGACCATCCGCGGACCCGCGCATCGTGCGAAGGCGAGACCCCCGCGATACTCATCGACCGGCCGGCATGGGGCGGAACGCTGAAGGCGGGCGGATCCGTCGGCGGAACGGCCAACGTGTTCGAGGCGGTCTTCCAGATCCAGGTGCGCGACTCGTCGGGCGCCCTCGTGTTCCACAAGGCCGTGCACGCGACCAGCGGCACCGGTACACGTGGGACCTGGACCGTCACGCCCGCATTGTCCGGTGCCAAGCCGGGCGTTGGATCGATCCGGGTCTACGAGTCCTCGGCGAAGGACGGCTCGCCCATCAACGTCGTGAAGATCCCGGTGCTCATCGAACCGTAGCGGCGGCGCGCACGACGGGGCGCGGTGTGCCTCAGACCTTCTGGCGCTTGCGCACCGCCGGCAGGCTCACTTCGAAGGTGGTCCCCGGCTCGGGCGCGTTCGGCCTGAACGACACGAACCCGTCGTGCTGGTCGACGATCTCGCGCACCATGGCCAACCCGACGCCGAAGCCCGAACGAGAGCGCTCGCGCGCCGCGTCGGAGCGCCAGAAGCGCGTGAAGATCCGGTCGCGCTCCTCCTCGGGGATGCCGATCCCCGAGTCGCTGACCGAGACCATGACCTGGCGGGGATCGGACGCGAGCCGGACGGCGACCGATCCCCCGGCCGGCGTGTAGCGCGCCGCGTTGCTGAGCAGGTTGCCGAACGCCTGGGTCAGGCGGTCCATGTCCGCGTTGACGCAGGAGCCCTCCTCGACCTCGGTGGTCAGCGTCAACTCCAGCGACTCGAACAGCGCGCGGTGGGCGTCGACGGCGCGCATGAGCGGGATGGCGGGATCGATCGGGGCCATCCGGAACTGCACGCTGCGGTTCTCGAGCCGCGACAGCTCAAGGATCGAGTCCGCCAGGCGTCCGAGGCGGACGGTCTCGTCGTGCACGACCTCGAGCTTCTCGGCGGGCAGGACGCCGTCCTGGATCGCCTCCACGGTCGCCTGGATCGCCTGGAGCGGCGTGCGCAGCTCGTGCGCCACGTCCGCGGTCAGCCGACGCTCGAACTCGCGCTCCGCCTGGATGGACTCGGCCATCTCGTCGAGCGTCCGCCCGAGCACGCCGACCGGGTCGTCGCCTGACATCCCGGTCCTCGCCTCACGCGTCCCGGCCCTCAGCGCGGCCGCCGTGCGCGTCACGCGCTCGATCGGGCGCGCGAACACGCGCGAGTACAGGATGCCGCCGGCGGTGGCGACGCCGATGGCGAGGACCGCCGCCAGCCCGAGCCACGCGAACGACGTGTCTCTGAACTGCAGGTCGGAATCGGTGAGCAACGACCCCGGGGAGGCCGAGGCCATGCGGATCGAACCGACCCGCGTGGTGCCGACGAAGATGTCAGCGGTGCGGACCGGCTCGCTCATGGGAGCCAGAGTGCTCGTCACGGGAAGAGCGGGCTGGAGGTTGTCGTCGATGCCGGGGAGCGGCGGCTGGCCGGCCCGGTAGTAGCTGTCCGCCAGCACGTAGCCGTGCGCGTTCAGCACCTGTGCGCGGAGCTTGAGGCTGCGGGCCATGCCAACGAGACTGAGCAGTCCGTCGTTGTTCCACCTGCCGACGCTGTCGAACGACTCGCTCGCGAGCTGCGCGAACAGAGTCGCGTTCGCCTCGACGCGGTCACCGACGTAGGTCTCGAAGATCCTCTGCCATGAGAGGCCCATGCCGACGGCTATGAGCAACGCTGTCGAGGCGGCGACGATGGCGAAGGCGAAGCCCAGCTGGGCCCCGAGTCCGATCCGCTTCATGAAGCGGGCGTCCCGTCCTCTTTGGGCTGCGGCTCGAAGCGGTACCCGACGCCGGTCACGGTCTGGATGAACCGCGGCTCGCGCGGGTCGTCGTCGAGCTTGGCGCGCAGGTTCTTCACATGCGAGTCGATCGCGCGCTCGTAGCCCTCGAAGTCGTAGCCGAGGACCTTCTCCACCAGCTCCATGCGGGGGTAGACGCGGCCCGGATAGCGGGCCAGCGTGACGAGCAGCTTGTACTCGCTCGCCGTGAGCTCGACCTCGACGCCGCCCAGGTGGACCCGGTGGGCGCGAAGGTCGATCACGAGGTCGCCGAAGTCCATGCGGTCGCGCTGCGGATCGGACTCGGCATGCGCGCGGCGGACGAGCGCGCGGACGCGCGCAATCAACTCGCGCGGCGAGAACGGCTTGACGAGGTAGTCGTCGGCGCCGATCTCGAAGCCGTGGACCCGCTCCTCTTCCGCGCCCTTCGCGGTGAGCATGATGATCGGCACGTCGGAGACGTCGCGGATGCGCCGGCAGACCTCCTCGCCCGAGACCTTCGGCAGGTTGAGGTCGAGCACGACGAGATCGAAGGCCTTGCGCACGGTCTGCTCGAGGGCCTCTGCCCCGTCGGCGGCCGGCGTCACCCAGTAGCCCTCACGCTCGAGGTAGGCGGTGACTGCTTCGCGTATCGAGCGCTCGTCTTCGACGACCAGGACTCGCTGGGTGGCCTCCATGGTGTCCCTCTCCGATGGACTCTCCGCGTCTGTGATCGCGGAGATGTCTCGAGGATAGCGCGCCACACCCGCACCACGCGAGGTGCGCGGTCAATCTCCACGTCAACCCCACATCGAGGGGCGTCAGGCGGAGGCGTCGGCCGCCGGCGGGAGGAGGATCGGCATCGCTTCTTCTCCGAACTCCGTCCGCCCTGCGCTGCGGTCGGCGATCGAGCGCAGCGCCGTCGCCAGGTCGTCCGGCAGACCGTCGGTGAGCGCGACGCGCTCCCCCGTCACCGGGTGGTCGAACGCCAGGCGGTAGCTGTGCAGGAACTGCCGCGTGAGCCCCAGGTCCTCGCGGAGCTTGCGGCGCCCGTACATGGGGTCGCCGACCACCGGATGCTTGATGTAGGCGAGGTGGACGCGGATCTGGTGCGTGCGACCGGTCTGCAGCTTGCACTCGAGCAGCGTGTAGCCGTCGTCGAGCCCGTCGGACTCGAAGCGCTCGAGCGTCCTGAAGGACGTGACCGCTTGGCGCGCTCCGGCGGCGTCGCTCACCCACATCTTCTTCGGCTCCTTGGGGTGGCGCCCGATCGGCGCGTCGATGAGCCCGGTGTCGGGGACCACGCGCCCGTGGACGAGCGTGACGTAGCGACGCTCTACGAGCCGCTGCTGGATCATCGACTGCAGAGCACGCTGGGTGTCGTCGTTCTTCGCGACGATCATCAGTCCGGAGGTGTCCTTGTCGAGACGGTGGACGATCCCGGGCCGCTCGTCGCCCGCCAGCGTTCCCAGGTCGTCGGAGTAGCCGAGGAGCGCGTGCACGAGCGTCCCCGACCAGTGGCCGTGCGCGGGATGGACGACCATGCCGGCGGCCTTGTTGAGCACGATGAGCGACTCGTCCTCGAAGCGGATGTCGAGCGCGATGTCCTCGGCGACCAGGTCGGAGGACTCGGACGGCGGTACCTCGACCGTGACCCGGTCGCCGCTGCACGCCTTGTAGCGCTTCGTCACCGTCTGGCCGTTGACGCGCACGCAGTTCCGCTCGATGAGCTTCTGGGCCATCGCCCGGCTCGGGAGCAGGCCCACCTCGGCGATCAGCACATCGACGCGCATGCCCACGTCATCGCCGCGCACCTGGTAGGTCAGAAGACCCTGGGTCGCCATCTACCGCACCTCGGAAGCGTCGGAGGGAGTGGCCGCGGGGTCACCGGGTGATGAGGGCACCGCCGAAGGAACGGGCTCGGCACTCGCCGGGCCGAAGAGCAGCCACCATATGAGCATCGCCACTCCGACCACGACGGCGGAGTCGGCCACGTTGAACACAGGGAAGTCGAACGGTATCCGGATGAAGTCGGTGACCCAACCGGACGTGACGCGATCGATGAGGTTGCCGAGCGCCCCACCGGCGACGAGGCCGAGTGCGACGACCACCCATGGCCGCTCGGGCCGCCGGCGCACCACGAAGGCGCCGATCGCGATGAGCACGCAGAAGGACACGGCGATGAACAGCGGGCGATACCCCGGCATCATCCCGAAGGACGCTCCGAGGTTGCGCACGAAGGTGAGTTGCAGGGCGTCACCGATCACCGGGACGGACCTGCCGAGCGGAGCCAGATCGGCGCGCACGAGAGCCTTGGTCACCTGGTCCACCACGACGATGGCGGCGCCGATCGTCGCAGTGAGTACCGCGCCGCGGCGACGCACTAGCGCGATTCCTCCCACTCCTTGCAGGCGATGCACAGCCCCGCCGCAGGCATCGCGACGAGACGCTCGACGTTGACGGGCTGACCGCAGCGAAGGCACGTCCCGTAGGCCCCCGCCTCGATGCGCGAGAGCGCGGAGAGGATGGTCCCGTACATCTCGCGGGCAGCGTCCTCGAGCGTCATGTCGAGTTCCTTGCCGAAGGTCGCCGAACCCTGGTCGGCCATGTGGTCGCGGTAGTTGTTCTCACCGGAGGTCTCGGACAGGTTGGTGGAGCTGTCGCGCTCCAGATCGGCGATCTCATGGGCAAGCCGGTCCCGCTCGGCTTCGAGCGCGGCCTTGATCTTCGCAAGCGTCGCGGCGTCCATGCTACGTCGTCCTCCGGTCGGTGGTTCGGGGTCGGATGGAAACCATCCGCATAGGCGCGACCCCCGCGGTCGGCGGGGGTCGCAGGCGCACTGTGATTATAGCATCGTGGGGCTCTACAAACGCTCCAGGACCGCCGCACAGCGGCCGCACACGTCCGGATGAGCGGCGTCCGAGCCGATGTCGGTTCTGATGTTCCAGCAGCGCGGGCACTTCTCCCCCGCCGCACGCCCGACGACGACGCCGACGGTGTCGGCGCCTCCCTGCAGCGCGACCGAACCGACCATGAACAGGTCGGCCAGTGCGGGCCGGGCAGCGAGCACCGCGACCGCCTCGTCGGAAGCGGAGATCGTCAGCGCGGCCTCCTGACTCTTGCCGACGAGCCCGGCACCGCGCGCGTCCTCGAGCGCCTTCGTCACCACGTCGCGCACCGCGCGGACGGTGCCGTACGCGTCGCGCAGCGGCGCGGCGGTCTCCTCGTCGACGGCCAGGTCGGGCCAGCCGGCGAGCTGGACGGACACCGCGGTCCCGCGCAGGGGCGCGGGGGCGAGCTGCCAGATCTCCTCGGACGTGAACGTGAGGATCGGGGCGACCATGCGGACCATCGCCCCGAGCATGGCGGCGAGCACCGTCTGCGCGCTGCGGCGCTCGACGGAGTCCGGCGCGTCCGCGTAGAGGCGGTCCTTGAGGACGTCCAGGTAGAACGACGAGAGATCGGAGCCGCAGTACTCGTACAGCAGCCGGTAGACCGTGTGGAAGCGCCATTCGTCGTAGGCGACGGTGACGTCACGCACCAGGTCGGAGAGCGTGACCAGGGCGTAGCGGTCCAGCTCCGGCATCGCGTCGAAGAGCACGGCGCCGGCGGGATCGAAGTCGTTCAGGTTGGAGAGCAGGAACCGGAACGTGTTGCGGATCCGGCGGTAGGCTTCGCTGGTCCGGTCGAGGATCTCCGCCGAGACCGAGATGTCCTGGCCGTAGTCGGCGCTCGCCGCCCACAGACGGATGATGTCGGCCCCCGACTTGGCGACGACGTCGGTCGGGCTGACCGTGTTGCCGAGCGACTTGGACATCTTGCGTCCGTCGCCGTCGACGATGAACCCGTGGGTGAGCACCGCGCGGAAGGGCGCCTCGTCGTAGGTGCCGACGCTCGTGAGCAGGGACGACTGGAACCAGCCGCGATGCTGGTCCGAGCCCTCCAGGTACAGCTCGGCGGGACGGCGCAG
>PKWR01000215.1:0-6592 GCA_003133285.1 Coriobacteriia bacterium | reverse complement strand
CAGGCGGTGCCTGCCGGGAGGTACTCCGACGGCGCTTTGGTGAACCACGCGTCGGCTCCCTCCGTCTCGAAGAGGTCGATCACGGCGTCGAAGGTCGCGTCGTTCGCGACGGTCTCGCCGCACGCGACGCACGTGAAGACCGGGATCGGCACTCCCCACGCCCGCTGGCGGGAGATGCACCAGTCCGGACGGTCGGCGACCATCGCCGACATGCGGTTGACCGACCATGCGGGGATCCACTGCACCGTGGCGATGGCCTCCATCGCGCCTTCACGCAGCGGCCGCACGCCCTCGGCAGCCGTGTCCATCGCGACGAACCACTGCTCGGTGGCGCGGAAGATGACCGGCTGCTTGCACCTCCAGCAGTGCGGATAGCTGTGCGAGATCTTGCCGGCGGCCACGAGCGACCCGCGCTCGCGCAGCCACTCCACGATCACGGGATTGGCCGTGCGCACGTCCAAGCCCCTGAAGGGGCCGCCGCCCGCGTCGAACGTCCCGTCGTCGAGCACCGGCATCGGCATCGGCAGACCGAACTTCTGGCCGACGAGGTAGTCGTCCTCGCCGTGGCCGGGAGCGGTGTGCACGGCGCCGGAACCGGTCGAGAGCTCGACGTGGTCGCCGGTGATGATGACGCCCCCGACGCCCTCGTGGATCGGCTGCCGGTAGTGCAGCCCCGAGAGCGCAGCGCCGGTGACGCGCGGCGCGAGCACCTCCCACTCGTCCCAGCCGGCCGCCGCGGCGACCTGGTCGACGAGCGCCTCGGCCATCACCAGCACCTCGCCGTCGTGGAGCACGCCGACGTACGGCGCCTTCGCGGCGAGCGTGACGGCCACGTTGGCCGGCAGCGTCCAGGGCGTCGTCGTCCAGATGAGCACGGAGACGGGCTCGGGGCGGTCGGCCCACGCCTCAGGCCTCGATGTGAACTCGAACTTCACGTAGATGCTGTCGGACTGCTCGTCGGAGTACTCGATCTCAGCCTCAGCCAGAGCCGTACCGCATCGGACGCACCAGTGGATCGGCTTCGCGCCCTTGTAGATCATGCCGCGGTCGTACATGGCCTTGAAGATCTTGACGTTGCCGGCCTCGTACGCGTGGTTGAGCGTCAGGTACGGGTCCTTGAAGTCGCCGCGGACTCCGAGGCGCTTGAACTCCTCGGCCTGGACCGCGACGAACTTCATCGCGTGCTCGCGGCACAGGGTGCGCACCTCGGCCTGCGTAGCGGCCTTCATCTTCGCGGGCCCGAGGTTCTTCTCGACCATGTGCTCGATCGGCTGGCCATGGCAGTCCCAACCCGGGACGTAGGGCGCGAAGTAGCCGCGCATGGTCTTGTACTTGACGACGAGGTCCTTGAAGACCTTGTTGAAGGCGGTGCCCATGTGGATGTGCCCGTTGGCGTACGGCGGCCCGTCGTGGAGGATGAAGACCGGCCCGCCCGCGTTGGCCTCCAGCGCGAGCCGGTAGATGTCCATCTCGTCCCAGAACTCGAGCCAGCCGGGTTCGCGCGCGGCGAGGTTCGCGCGCATCGGGAACTCGGTCGACGGCAGGTTCATCGTCTGCTTGTAGTCCGGCGTCTCAGCCATGTCGCTCCTTCTTGAAGTCCGGCGCCCTCCGGACACGCAAGAGGCGCACGTCGTCTCGTCGCCGGGACGAAGCGCGCCTCATCGTGATGGGCACTCCGCGGTACCACCCAGCTTGCGCCGCCCCGCACAGGGCTCGCGCGCCACTCGGCCGCATTCGATAACGGGGTGCGGGCCCCGCCGGAGCCTACCCGGCGCGAGCGCCGTATCGGTCCGGGGCTGATGAGGTGATCTTCGAAGGCGGACCCGCCGCGGGACTCTCACCACTCTCCCGCTCGCTGGATGGCCGAAGGTGGCCGCCCCTACTCGTCCTCGTCGTCGCCGTTGCCGCCTTGTTCCGCAGGGGCCGTCGAAGACCTCGATGCGATGCAGCCAAGGGTAGCGCGGCGAGCGTGGAGGGTCAACGCGGCAGCAGGCGCTCCACGTCGGCCTCGGTCACGCCGGCGACCTCGAGCGTCTTCGTGCGGGCCGTATGTCCGCGCACGACGGAGACGGCGCTCTTCGGGACGCCGAGCGCGCCGGCCACGACCTTGCACACCGCCGCGTTCGCCTTGCCGTCATCGGGCGGTGCCGTGACCCGTACCGACAGAACACCCCCCGCCCCTGCCTCGATGCTGTCGCGGCTGGAACGGGGGGTGACGCGTACGGTTATGCGGACGGCCATGCGCGGGACCTTAGTCGATCTCCTCGATGTCGAGATCGTCGTCGCGCTCGCCCACGGGGCCACGCGACGGCATCGCGAAGTCGTCCGGGACGTCGAGCGTCGGCACGTCGGACTCGTCCAAAGCGCTCTCGCCGCTCTCGCCGAGGGTCAGAGAGACGACGGTCCCCTTCGATGCGGGCTCGGGTTCGGGTTCGGCCACGGGCTCGGGATCGGACGCGGCCGCGACGGCCGGCTCCAGGACTGCGACGGGCTCGGAAGCGACCGAGCCATGCGCTGCAGGCTCCTCCACGCCGCCGAGGTAGCCCTCGAGCATCTGGCGGAAGCGGGCCCTGAACTCTTCCTCTGCCACCTTGAGACGCGCGTACTCGGCCTGCGAGCGCTGCTTGTCCTCGAGGGCGGCGGAGACGATCTCCTGCGCCTTCGTCTCCGCGTCGCTCACCATGCGGGAGGCCTCGGCCTCGGCGCGGGAGCGCATGTCGTCAGCGGACACCTGCGCGGCCACCATCGTGTTCTGCAGCGTGCGCTCCATGTCCGCGTANNAGGAAATCGTCGACCTCTTCGGGACTGTAGCCGCGCAGGGAGTTGCGGAACTCCTTGTGATGGATGTCGAGCGGGGTGAGCTTCATCTCCGGTGATTCCTTTCAAACCGCGTGCGGTGCCCCGGTGCTTGCGCCTTGCACGATAGCAGAACCCTCGCTCAGCCAGCCCTCTGCATGAGGCCCGCGACGACCTGCACGACGATCAGTGCGACGAGCGGCGACAGGTCCAGACCCGCCGACCCTGCCTGGATGGGCGGGATGAACCGGCGGAACAGCCCGATGTACGGCTCGCAGATGCTCGCCAGCACGCGGTAGGCATCGGCCAGCAGGCCGGAGCGGCTGCCTCCGACGAACCAGCTGAGGATGACGTAGGCGAAGATGAGGTATCCGTAAAGGTAGAGTAGCGACCCGACCAGTCCCCAGCTCATGCCTGACGGCCCATCTCGCGCGAGCGGTCCACTGCGGCGCGCACGGCCGCCGAGAAGGCGGCACGCACTCCGTGCGCCTCGAGCTCGTTGACGGCGGCGATCGTCGAACCGCCGGGACTCGAGACGGCGTCGATGACGGCGCCGGGGTGTTGACCGGTCTTCTCGATCAGGTCGACGGTGCCGCGCATGGTGGCCAGCGCGAGCATCTGCGCGGTGTCGCGACTCAGCCCCTCGCGGACACCCGCCCGGGCGAGCGCGTCGATGACCAGCGCCATGTACGCGGGACCGCACCCGGAGATCGCGGTGCACGCATCCTGAAGGTCCTCGTCGAGGACGATGACGGACCCCACGGAGGAGAACAGGGCCGCGACGCTCGCGACCTGCTCGGGTGTGGCATCCGCTCCCCCGCTCACGATGCTCATCCCGGAACCGACGAGCGCCGGCGTGTTGGGCATGACGCGAACGACCGGGGTCCCCGCCGGCAGCATCGACTCGAGGCGGGCGCAGGTGACACCCCCGGCGATGCTGACGACGACCGCGCCGTCGAGGGCGGACGCCAGGGCCACGACGACCGCGTCGATCACCTGGGGCTTCACGGCAAGGATGACGGTGTCGGCGCCCGGGACCGCGGCGCTGCCATCAGCGACGACGGCCACACCGTGGTCGGCCGCCAGCTTCGTGCGGCGGGCCTTGGTGGGGTCGGCGACGACGATCTGAGACGCGGCGAGCGAACCGGAGTCCACGAGGCCTGCGACGATCGCCTCGCCCATGCGGCCGCCACCGATGACGGCCACCCGCCCTGAGAGGACGTCCATCGTCACGCCCTACTCTCCGAAGACGTTGGAGCCGCGCGAACGGACGCGGTCGCCGACGGAGACGTCGACGTTGCGCGGAGACAGCATGTAGACCTTGTCCGACACCTTCTGGATGCTCCCGTCGAGTCCGTACGTGAGACCGGCGGAGAAGTCGAGGAGCTTTTTGCACAGTTCGGGGTCGGTCCCGAGCAGGTTCACGATGACCGGCTGGCCGGCCTTGAACTTGTCGGCTATGGACTGGGCCTCCGCGTAGCTGCGCGGCTCGATCGTGTGGATCTTGACCTGCGGGGCGGCGGCGCGCTCGGAAACGCTCGGCACGGCGCGCAACGGCGCGGCGTCACGAGCACGGGCGACGTCCGGCTCGCGGCTCACGCGGCGGACCGACAGCGGCTCTGCGCCGTACGGCGAGGTGTAGGCACGCACCGGAGGCGTGTCGTAGTCGGCTTCGGAGTCCGACTCGTCGTCGTACTCCTCACCGGGGCCGTAGCCGTCGTCGTACTCGTCGTCGTACTCGTCGGCCAGACCGAGCATCACCTTGACGCGGTGCATGAAACCCATCGCGCGATCTCCTTGACGTCGCCAAAGCTCGCGCGCAGAGGCGCGAGCTACCTGCCGAAAAGGGCCCTGCCCACGCGAACGATTGTAGCGCCTTCTTCGATCGCCACGGGGAAATCGTTCGACATGCCCATGCTCAATTCGGTGAGATCGACCGCGTCACAATGCAGCGATTGCAGCCGCCCCATCCAATGGCTGCACTCACGGAAGACGCGCCTCGTCGACTCGGGGCGTCCGAGGGGCGCCATGGTCATCAGGCCGCGCACGGAGATCCCCGGAAGGGCGCAGGCGCGGCGGACGGCGTCCTCGGCCTCGTCGTAGGTCATGCCGTGCTTCGTCCGCTCGCCTGAGACGTTCACCTCGAGCAGCACGGGCTGCACGACCTCCGCCTCACGCGCCCGGCGGTCGACCTCGACGAGCAGGCCGAGCGAGTCGATGCTGTGGATCAGCGCGGCCTTGCCGACGACCTGCTTGACCTTGTTGGACTGCAGCGTCCCGATGAAGTGCCAGACCTCGTCCGGGAACAGCGCATGCTTGCCGACGAACTCCTGGGCGCGGTTCTCGCCGAATTCGTGCATCCCCGCCGCGATGGCCTGGGCGACCTCGGTGATGCCGACGGTCTTCGTGACGGCGACGAGACGGATGTCCGCGGGATCGCGCCCGGCCACGTCGGCCGCGTCGGCGATCTCACGGAGCACCTTGCGGTATCGCTCCGCGACCGCGCTCATCGCGCTACTCCGCGACGGGAGGTTCGGGCCCGAATTCGAACGTGCCGGTCAGCATGTAGCGGACCCGCTCTCCGATGTCGACGGCGTTGTCGGCGATGCGCTCGAGGTAGCGCGCTGCCATGACCATGTTCGAGGCCCACTCGATGTCGTCCTCGTCCTGCAGGCGGGCCAGCTCGCGGAAGAACTGCTTGTAGAGGTGGTCGATCGGCTCGTCGAGCTCCTGGAGCTTCATGGCCAGTTCGAGGTCGTTGTTGGCAAGGGAGTCGATGCAGGCATCGAGCACGCGGTGCACGAGATTGCCCTGCGCCTGGATGAGGTCGTAGAGCGTCTGCGGGCCCTTGCGGTCCGCCGTGCGGCGCGCCGCCTTGGCGATGTTGACCGCCAGATCGCCCATGCGCTCCATGTGCCAGGCGACGTAGGTCAGGGAGTGCAGCAGCCTCAGGTCGCGCGCGACCGGGAACTGCGTCGCCATGACCTCGAGGGTCGCTTCCTCGAGCGCGAGCGTGCGGTGGTCGATCGCGTCGTCACCGTCGATGACCCGCTGCGCGATGTCGACGTCACCCTCCACCAGCGCCTGAACGCTCAGCGCCGTCTGATCGACGCACAGCCGCCCGATGGCGAGGACCTCGGCTTTCAGATCCTTGAGTTCTTGCCGAAAGCCTTCGCGCATGGCGCTCACGCCCTTTCCTCGAACGTTCCTCTACGGGCGCCGGGCGCCCGGTGTCTCCCCGTTAGGTGCCGCTGGTGCGGTGCAGGTCTGGCAATAGTACCCCACCGGACGACCCTGCTGGTTACACGGTTGTGACTTCGGTGTGACCTCTTTTGCGACTCCCTGTTCCCTCCACGTCGAGTCGAGCCCTAGGTAGAGCGCGGCAACCGGCTCAGCCGGACGGGCGCCCGCCTCTCCCCCTAGCCGAACCGGCCCGTGATGTAGTCCTCAGTGCGACGGTCTTTCGGGGTGGTGAACAGCGATGCGGTGCGCTCGTACTCGATCAGGTGCGCGGGCTCGCCCGCAACCTCCTGCAGGAAGAAGGCGGTGTAGTCGGAGACGCGGGCGGCCTGCTGCATGTTGTGCGTNNACCTCCGGTTCGACAGCCAGCACGCGGGCGATGCACAGGCGCTGCTGTTGGCCGCCCGAGAGGGTCAAGCCTCCCCTGCTCAGGATGTCCTTGACCTCTTTCCAGACGTTCGCGCGCTTCAGTGACTCCTCGACGATCGCATCGAGTTCGCTCTTCTTCCGCACGCCGTGCAGCTTGGGGCCGTAGGCCACGTTGTCGTAGATCGAC
>PKWR01000068.1 GCA_003133285.1 Coriobacteriia bacterium | reverse complement strand
GGCAACTCGCAGGGCGCGGACGAGGCGCGCGCGATCCTCGAGGGCGCGGGCTTCCGGGTCCGCGTGACCGCCAACGTCTACCCCGGCATCGACGAGCTCGACATCGTTCCCGCGCGCGCCGTGATCCATGACGCCTTCGAGGAGCACATCACGCACGCGCCCGGCATGGAGCGCATCGCCGGGTTCGTGACCGGCCGCATCCTGCCCACACCGGGCGCCGTCCTGATCGCGGCCGAGTTGCTCGCGACCGCGCTCGGCGACCTGGTCGTGCTCGACGTGGGTGGCGCCACGACGGACGTCCATTCGATCACCGACGGCAGCCGCGAATACGACGGCCTGCGCACCGACCCCGAGCCGCACGCGAAGCGGACCGTCGAGGGCGATCTCGGCACCTTCGTGAGCGCGCAGCACGTCCTGGCGCTGATCCCGGGAGCGGATCGTCCGGCAGTGCTGCCGCCCGCCATCCCGCGCACGGACGACGAGGTCGCGGCTGCGCTCCTGCTCGCGCGCACGGCCGCGGTCACGGCGATGCACCGGCACGCCGGGCGGCTCTCGAGTCTCTACACACCCACCGGGCGCCAGACGGTGGCCAAGGGTCGCGACCTCACCGCGTGCCGGATCGTCATCGGCACCGGCGGCGCGCTGACCCGCCTGCCCGGCGGCATCGGCGTGCTGGAGCAGACGCGTGGCCGAGAAGGCAGCGATCGCCTGCTGCCCGCTCCCGACGCCGTGTGCGCGCTCGACGCGGACTATCTCTTCGCATGCTGCGGCGCGCTCGCAGGGTACTTCGAAGCCGATGCCGTCGCGGCGCTCATGCGCCGCAGCACGGGACTCTAGGAAGGGCACACCGTATGCAGCTCGCACAGGCAACCGTCACGGTCGACCTCGGCAAGATCGAAGACAACGCACGCATGCTGGTCGACGCCCTGCCGGGCGTCGACGTGGTCGGCGTCACGAAGGTCACGTGCGGCACGCCTGAGATCGCGCTCGCGATGCTCGCCGGCGGCGTCGCGGCACTGGGGGAGTCGCGTCTCGAGAACGCCGCGCGCCTGCGCGACGCGGGTGTGACCGCGCCGATCTGGCTCGTTCGCGCGCCTGCCCCGGCGACGGCGGACGAGGCCGTTCGCGTCTCCGACGTTTCGGTGGTCAGCGAGATCGCCATCGTCGAGGCCCTCGACGCGGCCGCCGGCCGTGCCGCGCGGCGCTACGGGGTCGTCGCGATGGTCGACATCGGCGACCTGCGCGAGGGCATGATGCCGCGTGAGTTGCCCGGCTTCCTCGACCACGTCGCCACGCTGCCGAACATCGACATCCTCGGCATCGGCGCCAGCCTGACCTGCTACGGCGCGATCGTCCCGGACGAGTCGAACCTCGGGGTGCTGGCCGGCCTTGCCGCCGAGGCCGAGGTCGAGTTGGGCCGCAGCCTGCTGGTATCCGGTGGCAGCTCCACCTCGATCGCCGTCGTCACGGCCGGCCGAGCGCCGCTGACGATCGACAACCTGCGCCTCGGCGAGGCGATCGTCCTTGGCGTCGACCCCGCCACCCGGGAGCCGATCCCCGGCCTGGACCTGCACCGCGATGCGGTCACCGTCTCGGCGCCCGTGATCGAGTGCAAGGTCAAGCCGTCGATGCCGATCGGCACCTGCGCCCAGGATGCGTTCGGCAACGTCCCGTCGTTCGAGGACCTCGGCCAGCGGCGTCGCGCCATCTGCGCGATGGGCCGTCAGGACGTCGTGCCGGAGCAGCTCACTCCCGTCGACCCGCGGATCATCGTGCTCGGCGCCTCGAGCGACCACCTCGTGCTCGACGTCGAGGACCTGCCGGTGGCTCCCGCTGTCGGAGAGGCCATCGCGTTCATCCCGGGCTACTCCGCCATGCTCGCCTTGTTCACCTCGCCGTACGTGGCCAAGGAGTTCGTGCGCGGCTGAGGACGCGGGTGCTACCCTGATTGGCGTCCTGCGCGCCGTTCGTGGCGCGCGACGACTCACGAGGGGGAGCGCGTGCCGATCGAGCCCAGGAAACCCGTGAGGGTGCTACAGGTCGTGCGACCCGCAGCGGGCGGCATGAAGGCCCACGTGCTCCAACTCTCCGCAGGGCTGCGCGCACACGGGTTCGAGTGCGAGATCGCCTGCCCGGGCGACTCCGAGCTCGTTCACGACGCTCTCGAAGCGAACATCTCCGTCCACCCGGTCCCCATCGTGGGGCCTCTGAACCCTCTGCGCGACCCGCGCGCGATCATCGCGCTTGCCGAGGTCATCCGGGAGCGCCGTCCCGCGCTCGTGCACGCGCACGGGTCGAAGGCGGGCCTCATCGCGCGGATGGCGGTTCTGCTGGCCGGTCGCCCACCGACCATCGTGACGGTGCACAACCAGGTCCTGTACGGCGGGATCTCCCCGGTCATGCGGTGGGTCTACGTCACGATGGAACGGCGGCTCGCGCGCCGGACCGCGCGGATCATCACCGTGTCGGAGGCGCTGCGCCGCGAGATGCTGGACGTCTTCATGCTCGATCCCAAGACCGTGACCACGGTCTACAACGGTCTCGATCTCGACCCGTTCCTTGCCGGCTCCGATCGAGCGAAGGCGCGCGAGCGCTACGGCATCCCGTCGGACGCCCTCGCCATCGGCCTTGCGGCGCGCTTCGCGCCGCAGAAGGCGCTCGACGTGCTCGTCGAGGCCGCCGTGCCGGTGCTCGAGCGCCATCCCGACGCGCGGCTCGTGCTGGCCGGGTCGGGCCCGCTCCTGGAGTTCGTGCGGACCAGGGCGCGGGCCTCGTCCGTGCGGGACCGCATCCTCTTCCCGGGTCTGGAGACGGACATGCCGGGGTTCCTGTCCGCTCTCGACGTCTACGCCTCCGCGGCGATCGCCGAGGGCCTCGGGCTCGGCACGATCGAGGCCATGGCCGCCGGACTCCCCGTCGTCAGCACCACCGCGGGCGGCACGCCCGAGGTGGTGGAGGACGGCGTGACGGGTCTGCTCGTCACGCCGGGCAAGGCGGACCGACTGACGGAGGCTCTCCTCCGGCTCGCGAAGGACCCGGCCCTGCGCAGGCGGATGGGGGAGGCGGGGCGCGCTCGCGCGCTCGAGCGTTTCACCGAGGAGCGCATGCTCGCCCGCACCTCGGAGGTCTACCGGGAGGTGCTCGGGTGATCCGTTTCGCTGAGGTCGCGGTGGGATCCGGCGGCGAGGTGCGCTGCTCGCGGTGCCACGGGGCGCAGCAGCCGGTGTCGTATCGGCCGACCGCCGAGATCGCTGCGGAGATCGCGATGGCGTGCGGGTCGTGGGACGAGCCTCCAGGCCCCAACGTGGCCCTGGCCGGCACCGAGCCCTTCGGGCACCCCGACCTGCCCGCGCTGGTGGGCGCGGCGATCGACGCGCACTGCCGGCGCCTGTGCCTCGAGACCGACGCCGTCGCCATGCGCTCGTCGCAGAACGCGGGTGGTTCGCTGATGGCCGGGGTGCATCATCTGCGATGGACCATCCTCGGAGGGACGCCGGGCGTGCATGACGTGCTGCTCGGTACTCCGGGTGCCCTCGACCTCTCGGTCGAGGGCGTGCGGTCGTTCCGCTCGATCGCCGCGGAGGAATCGATCCCGGTCAGCGTCACGACCGTCGTGCCGGTGTGCCGCCACAACGTGCACGACCTGCCCGCCGCGGCGGGTCTGGCCGTGGACGCGGGGGCGGACCGCGTGCTCCTGCGGATCGAGGACGGTGGCCTCGATCTCACCGCGGCGCTGCCGTGGATCGTCGCCGCGTGCGACACCGGCGTGGTCAACGGCGTGTGGGTCGAGGTCGAGGGCATCCCGTTCTGCCTGCTCCCGGGCTACGACCTGCACCTGTCGGACGCGGTGCGCGAGCGCGCGGGCGCCAAGCCGCCGATATGCATGGACTGCCCGCTCGATGCGATGTGCGCGGGTGCGCTCGCGGGCGCGAGTGCGGATCAGCTCGCGACGCTCTCCCCGCCGTCGTTCGCGGAGCGACTCGCTGTCTCCGTACTCCACGCGCGAGAGACGAGGGCCGAGTGATGGCGACCGCCCCGCTGCGCTGCGCGATGCTCGCGCTGAACTCCCCGGGCTACCGGTCGCTGGCGCTCGGGTATCTGCGCGCCTATGCGCAGGCCGACCGCCGCCTTGCCGGACGCGTCGCCTTCGAGACGCTCGACCTGGACACGGACGTCGACCCGTGGTGGGTCGCCTGGCGCGTGCTCGGTCTCGAGCCGGACGTGCTGGCCGTCTCGGTCACGTGCTGGAACGCGCGCAGCGTCTACGAGGTCTGCCGCATCGTCGCGTCTGTGCGTCCCGAGTGCGCCATCGTCCTCGGCGGGCCGGAGGTCGGCCCCATCGCCGAGGACGTGCTCTCCGCCCATCCCGAGGTCGGCGTGGTCGTCCGCGGCGAGGGCGAGATCACCTTCGCCGACCTGCTCGCTGAGTTGGCCGGAAGCGGCAAGGCCTGGCGCGTCGACGGCATCACCCTGCGCCACAACGGAGAGATCGTCGGCACGTCCGATCGCGCGCTCGTGGCGAACCTCGACGACCTGCCGTCGCCCTACCTGTCGGGCGTGCTCACGCCCGTCGACGGCGGCGCCTATCTCGAGACCTTCCGCGGCTGCCCGCACCGCTGCGCCTACTGCTTCGAGGGCAAGGGCTACGGCCGGATCCGCTCCTTCTCCGAAGAGCGCATCGCGGCCGAGATCGAGTTCGTGGCGACGGCTCCCGGGGTGCGCACCTTCTCGTTCATCGATCCGGTGTTCAACCTCACGGGCGAGCGGCTCAAGACACTCGCCGGCCTCATGGCGCCGCACGTCGCACGAGGGGTGCGTCTCCACACGATCGAGGTCGACATCGAGCGCATCGACGACGGGGCCGCGGCGTTGTTGCGGTCCGCCGGCGTGGTGACCGTCGAGACCGGCCCGCAGACGATCGGCGCCGGCGCGCTCGAGGCGTGCCACCGGCCGTTCCACGCCGACCGGTTCGCGGCGGGCCTCGCGGCCCTGCGCCGCGCGGGCATCTCCTGCGAGTGCGACCTGATCGTCGGGCTTCCCGGCGACGATGTGTACGACTTCCTCGCGGGGCTGCGCTTCGTCCTGCGTCTCGACCCGGGGAAGGTACAGTCGTCGACGCTGCACGTCCTGCCGGGCACCGAGCTGTGGGAGCGCGCCGCCGAGCTCGGGCTCGAGTTCGACCACGAGCCGTCGCACGAGGTCATCGCGACCCCGGAGGTCAGCTTCCGCGACCTGCGCCGCGCCGAGGTGTTAGCGTCGTCGCTGCAGGCTGCGTACCGCGCCCGGGTCTAGACCGTCGAGGAAGGGACAGCGCCGATGCCCGATCACGTCTCCGCCCGCGCCATGGCCGTCCATCCGTTCGTCGTCATGGACGTCGTGGCCCGCGCCAAGGAGCTCGAGGCTCAGGGGCACGACATCGTCCGCATGGATGTGGGCGACCCGGACCTGCCCACCCCGGCGGTGATCACGGCCGCCGCCGAGGTGGCGATGGAGTCCGGCGACACGGGCTACACGCAGTCCATGGGCCTGCCCGACCTGCGCGACGCGGTCTCCGCGCGCTTCGCCTCCAAGTACGGCGTCACCGTCGGCCGCGACGACATCGTCGTCACCCAGGGCACCTCGCCCGCGATGCTGCTGCTGTTCGGCTCGCTGCTCGATCCCGGCGACGAGGTCATCCTCTCCGACCCGTGCTACCCCGCGTACCCGAACTACGTCTCGTTCCTCGGGGGCGTGCCCGTGCGCGTGCGCGCCCGCGCGTCCGACGGGTTCCGCATGCGCATCGACGAGATCGAGGCGGCGATCACCCCGCGGACGCGCTGCATCATGATCAACTCGCCGTCCAACCCGATGGGCACGGTGCTGCCTCCCGAGGACCTCGCCGCGATCGCCGGCCTGGCCGAGAAGCACGGCCTGTACGTGGCGAGCGACGAGATCTANNTTCGTCCTCAACGGCTTCTCGAAGCTCTACGCGATGACGGGCTGGCGGCTGGGGTACCTGGTCGCGCCGCGGGATTTCGTGCGTCCGGCGGAGGCGATCCAGCAGAATTTCTTCCTGTGCGCGAACCATTTCGTGCAGGTCGCGGGCACGACGGCGCTCCTGAAGGCGGACCCCGACGTGGCCCGCATGCGCGAGATCTACGACGAGCGTCGTCGCTTCCTCGTACCGGCGCTGCGCGGCATCGGGTTGACCGTCGAGGTGGAGCCCACGGCCGCCTTCTACGTCTTCGCGGACGCGAAGGAGTGGGGGAGCGACTCCCTGGCTCTGACGTACCGCCTCATCGACGAGGCGGGCGTGGCCGCAGCCCCCGGCGTGGACTTCGGGCCCGGTGGCGAGGGGTTCTTGCGCTTCAGCTACGTCACCGGCATCGATCGCCTGCGCGAGGGCGTCTCGCGCCTGCGCGCGTGGTCGGACGCCCGGGTCTAGGCGCGGTCGCGGTCGCGTAGGGAAACCGGCGGGGCCGTGTCAGACCCGCGTGCGACACTCGTCTGAAGATCGATCGAACCGCTGAAAAGGGGCGACCATGTCCGTCTTCTCACACTCGCGCATCGAGTCGTACGAGACGTGTCCGAAGAAGTACGAGTTCGCCTACCTCATCAAGCCGCCCAAAGGCCCGGACGGCATCGAGGCCTTCATGGGCAGCCGGGCCCACGACGCGCTCGAATGGCTCTACGGCGAGGTCAAGGTGTGCCGCGTACCCGACGAGGAGGACCTCGTCGGGCGCTTCCGGCAGGTCTGGGACGCCGAATGGAAGGACGACGTGCGGATCGTCCGTCCCGATCGCACCGCGGACGACTACCGCGCGATCGGGGAGAAGGCGCTGCGCGACTACTACCGCCGCTACCACCCCTTCGACCAGGCCGTGACGGTCGGGCTCGAGCTGCGCGTGACGCTCCCGCTGGACGAGGACCACGAGATCATCGGGTACATCGACCGTCTCGACAGGGTCTCCGACGGCGTGTGGGAGATCCACGACTACAAGACTGCCGCGACCCTCATGACGCAGGACAAGGCGGATGCGAACCGCCAGCTGGCGCTCTACGAGTTGGCGATCCGGCAGATGTACGCCGACGTTCGCGAGGTCACGCTCGTGTGGCACTACCTCGCGCTCGACTGCGAGGTCCGGTCGTCACGCACGCCCGAGCAGCTGGCCGACCTGCGCGCGCAGGTGCTCGAGAGCGTCAAGCACATCGAGGCCCAGCACTCCTTCCCGGCGCGCACCTCGAACCTCTGTGACTGGTGCGAGTACCGTCCGCTGTGCCCGGCTTGGAAGCACCTCTACCAGACCGAGGCGCTGCCCGAGGGCACGCGTGCGGAGGAGTCCGGCGTCGTGCTCGTCGACGAGTACCTGCGCATCTCGGATGAGATGGCGGCCCTCAAGGCGCGTCAGGACGAGCTGAAGGACGCGATCGCGACCCGCGCGGCGGCTGACGGCGTCGACCGTCTCTTCGGGACGGGAGGCTCGCTCAAGGTGTTCCGCTACACGTCGATCGGACTCCCGGACGCGAAGGACCCGCGGAGGTCGGAGCTCGAGGCGGAGTTGCGGGAGATGGGGCTGTGGGAGCGCTTTGCCGTGCTCGCGTCCTACCCGCTCTCCCGCGCCATCGGGGACGGTGCGCTGGCTCCCGGCGAGCTGGAGCGGCTCGAGCCGTTCGTCACTCGATGCGAGGGCGTGAAGCTCTACCCCGCGAGGAACCGCTAGTCGGACCGAGGATGGTAATCCATGGGCCTTTCGCGGGGCGCGGCGGTCTCGGCATGTTCGTTGCTCCCCCTGAGGGCGCACACCACCGCAGAGCCGTCGCGAGGGAGACTACGTGCCCGAGGTCTGGAGTAAGGCCGATCTACATATCCATTCGACGCAGAGTGACGGGCTTGCAACGCCCGAGGAGATCGTCACCTACGCGGCCACGCGGACGGACCTCAAGGTCATCGCGGTCACCGATCACAACACCATCGAGGGCGGCCTTCGGGCACTCGACGCTGCGTCCGACCACCCCGGGCTCGAGGTCGTCGTCGGCGCCGAGATCACCTCGAAGTGGGGCCACATCCTGGGCCTCTATCTGACCGCGGACATCCCCGCGGGCCTGAGCGCACACGACACCATCGGCGCGATCAACGAGCAGGGCGGCATCGCGATCATCGCGCATCCCTTCGCCAACCGGGCGTTCGGACCGTTCGGCTTGAAGAGCCTCGGGAACAAGATCGACGAGGTCGCGTTCCAGGCCATGGAGGTCTACAACTCCTCGCCGTACCTTGTCTACGCCAACCGGCTCGCATCCAAGGCCTTCGCGGCCGGACAGGGCATCGCAGCCACGGGAGGCAGCGATGCGCACGTCCTCCAGGCGGTGGGCCGCGGCTACACGCTCTTCCGCGGGACGAGCGCCGACGACCTGCGGCTGTCGATCGACGAGCTCGAGACGCACGCTCACGCACAACGCGGCGGGATGTCCATCGCCTGGCGCTACATGATGCGGTACCCGGCGATCCGCCGACAGCAGGCCATCAACAGCGAGCGGTGCCGCGCGCACTGACCCTCAGAGCGATGAGGCGGCCGTCTCGGAAGGCATGCGGCGAGCCGCCTCGATGACGCTGCGGCGCAGCGCGCCGACGACCGCAGGGTCGTCGGCCAGCGGCTGGGCGACGGCGACCCGGACGATCGACTCCGCCATCGCGCGTTCCACCGCCATCGGCAGGTCGACCGTCGTCGCGAGCTCCGGAAAGAGCAGGTCGACCGGTAGCAGCGCGACGTGTTTGGCTCCGAGCGCGGCGAGATGGCGCACCGCCTCCGGCACGTCCGGTTCCTCCCACTCGAGCCATGCCTGGCGGACGCGTTCCGCCGGCAGTCCGCCTTCGATCAGCTCGGCCCGGATGCGCTGCGCGAGGAACGTCGTCTGCTCCATCGCGTCCGGGAAGAGGCGGTCGAACTGCCACGGGTTGCCCCGGGAGACGAGCACGACCCCGTCCGCGATCTCGGTGTCACCGAACGCGTCCATGGCACTCTGGGCCGCACGCACGGCGATCGCATGGGACGCCCACAGGGGCTCGGTGTACTCGACGGCGATGCGCGACCCCGCAGGGTCGAGCGCATGCACCTCGGCGGCCGCGACGTCGAACGGGTGGGTCCGCGCGACGGACAACCGCGCCACGACGATGCGTCCCCCCGAACGCGCCGCCAGCCGCGTGACGGCCTCCGCCGCCGAAGGGCCGCCCTGACAGAAGGCGACCTCGACGGGTCCCGCGACCCCTTCGTCGGCCAAGCGTGCCGACAGGGATGTCGCGATCTCGCGGACGGCCCGCCGTGCGGGACTGCCGTCGCCCGCACGGTACCGCGCCCGCTCGGAGCCGTAGACGAACGGCCGCGCGATGTACGGGGGGAGAGGCACCTCGGCCCGTTCGTACGATTCCAGGTCGCGCGTGACGTCACGCGCCGCGTAGCCGTCGTTCGTCGCGTCCGCGAGCAGGACGACCCCGATCGCGGTCCCCTCGTCGACGGGGCCGAGCACCGGGTGTGCAGCGCGGGGCCGGGTCACGGCGGGGAGGAGGGCGGAAGCGAGGGCGTACCCGCCCGCGAGCGCCCCGAGGGTGATGAACAGCGAGGCGATCACCGTGTCGGCCCGGCCGCTCTGCTTCCACACGACAGCCACCGCGAGTGCGAGCAGGAGCGTCGCCAGTGTGCCGGCCACGCCCACGAGCGCCAGCAGGCGCCGCCGCACGACGAACGCCGCGCAGGTGGTCGCACCGGCCAGCGTGCCGGCCACGAGGGCCAAGGCCCACGGAAGGAACCTCATCCGGTCCTCCGGCGGCCGACAGACGTGCTCGGGGGCGCCATGCGTCCCGTCCTAGCCGACGTCGGACGTTGGCCAGGACTCGGGCAGGTTCACGTAGCGCAGGAGCACCGACAGGGCCTCGTCCACGATCTCGTCCTTCGTCGACGCGTCGCCCGCGTTGAGGCACGACTTCATCGAGTGGCCGATGATCATGAGGCCCACCTGGTTGAGCGCCGACTTCGCGGCCATCACCTGGGTGAGGACGGCGTCGCAGTCCTTGCCGGAATCGATCATGGTCTGCAGGCCGCGCACCTGTCCCTCGAGTCGCTTCAGACGGTTGAGAATGCGCCGCCGCTCCTCGTCGGTCGCGACGAGCGGCATCTTGGTGTAGGCGTCCTGAGTCATTGCAGCCCTCCGTGGTGGACGATAGAGTGAGTGCCTGCGGTACCCGCTGATTATACCCCTAGGGGGTATAGAGCATGCATCAAGGATCGATCACGATCCTCGTCTCGACCGGCAGGGAGCGCGCGTGTCGCATCACACAGTAACAACGCCCGCGTGACCGCCGTTCCGGCGTCGGGTCCGCGCCCCTTGCGCGGCTACCTGCTGGCCGCGCTCGCTGCGGCGGGTTGGGCTGCCGGCGGGCTCACCGCGAAGCTGCTCTTCGTCACGTCCGACCAGGTCGACCCTGCGACGTTGTCCGCCGCGCGCGCCTTGCTTTCGACCGCGATGCTGCTCGCGTACCTGGGAGTGTTCAGACGCCGCGAGCTGGTCGTGCGCGTCCGGGACCTGCCGTTCCTCGCGATCTTCGGGGTCGCCGGCCTCGCGCTCGTCCACTTCACGTACTTCGCGACGATCCAGGCGACCAACGTGCCCACCGCGATCCTGCTCGAGTACCTCGCGCCGATCCTCGTGCTCGGAGTGTCGGTCGCCTTTCTGGGTGAGCGTCTGACGTGGGCGCTGCCCGTCGGCGTCGTCGCGTCGGTGACCGGGTGCGCGCTCATGGTCGGGGCCATCGGAGGCGAGGGCCTCAGGGTCTCCGCGGCGGGCATCGGGTGGGGGCTGTCGTCGGCGGTCTTCTTCGCGCTGTACACGGTCCTCGGCAAGTACGCGGCGCCGCGCTTCTCGCCGTGGACGCTGCTGACCTACGGCCTCGGAGCGGCGACGC
>PKWR01000039.1 GCA_003133285.1 Coriobacteriia bacterium | reverse complement strand
CGACCAGGGCCAGATAGCTCTCCTGTGTGTAGTGGCGGTTCATGGCCTTGAGGACCCGGTCCGAGCCGGACTGCACGGGCAGGTGCAGGTGCCGGCACACCTGCGGGGTGTCGGCCATGGCCCGGATCGTCTCGTCCGAGAGGTCCTTCGGGTGGCTGGTCGTGAAGCGGACGCGCTCGACCCCGGCGGCGGCCACCGCCCGCAGCAGCTCGGCGAAGCGCGGACTCCCGTAGAGGTCACGCCCGTACGAGTTCACGTTCTGGCCGAGCAGCGTGACCTCGACGACGCCATCGGCGGCGAGGTGCCTGACCTCGTCCACGACGTCGTCGAAGGCACGGGACCGCTCCCGCCCGCGCACGTGCGGAACGATGCAGTAGGTGCAGAAGTTGTTGCACCCGACGGCGATCGGAACCCAGGCGTGCCACGGGTGCTCGCGCCGGGACGGCAGCTCCGAGGTGAAGTCGCCGTCGGAGGGGTCCTCGACCTCGACGACGGGACCATGCGACTCCGCGGCGGCGTCCAGCATGGCCGGGAGCCGCGCGAGGTTGTGCGTGCCGAACACGACGTCGACCTGTGGGAGCGTGCGGAGCAGTGTCTCGCCGTCACGCTGGCCGATGCAGCCGCCCACCGCGATGACCGTGCCGCGTTCGCGCCGGATGGCGGACAGCGAGCTGACCTGGCCGTAGAGGCGCTCATCGGCGTTCTCGCGCACGCAGCACGTGTTGAAGACCACCACGTCGGCGATCTCGCCTTCCGGAGTGGGCGTCATGCCGCGCGCCAGCAGCATGCCGGTGATGCGTTCGGAGTCGTGCTTGTTCATCTGGCACCCGAGGGTGCGGACTTCGAAGGTGCTCATGGTCGCAAGATGGTAGCACGCCTCCGAAGGGCTTCGACCGCGTCGTCGGGGCACGCCCCCGAGCCCAGCGCGGCGCTGCGCATGCCCGGTCCATGGAAGTCGGACCCCCCCGTTGCCACGAGACCGAACCTTCGCGCCAGAGCGGCGAAGTGCGCGCGCTGGGCGACCGTGTGCTCAGCGTGGTAGACCTCGATGCCGTCGAGGCCGGCATCGACCAGAGGAACGAGCGGGCCCTCTCCGCTCACACCCGGATGAGCGAGCACGACCACCCCGCCCGCGCCGTGGATGAGCGCCAGCGCCTCGAACGCCGAGAGGGAGGCCTTGGCGACGTAGAACGGCCCGCCGCGCCCGATGAATCGGGCGAACGCCTCCTCGATGGTGTCGACCGCTCCGGCGTTGACCAAGGCGCGGGCCACGTGCACGCGGCCGACGGCGCCGTTCCCCGCGTGCTCGAGCACGCCTTCGATGTCGATGGCGTGACCCGCCTCGGACAGGGCGGCGACCATGGCGTTCGCCCGGTCGAGACGGGCCTCCCGCAGGCGTTCGAGAGCGCCGAGGAGGACGGCGTCGTGATGATCGATGAAGTAGCCGAGCAGGTGCGTGTCGGAGCCGTCCTCGGCCAGGACGGAGAGCTCCACGCCGGGGATGACCTCGAGCGCGGTCCCGCGCGCGGCCTCCAGAGCCTCGGCGACCCCCTCGACGGAGTCGTGATCGGTGATGGAGATGACCCTCANNGAAGCGGTGGTGTGGACGTGCAGGTCCACGGTCATAGCGGCTCCGTGGGTCGTCCGGCGTGCGGCCGCTAGCGGTCGTGCATGTCCCGCGGCTCGACGAGCATCCGGATGGCGGTGCGTTCCTCGCCGTTGATGAGGATGTCGGCGAAGGCGGGCACGCAGGTCAGATCTACACCGGAGGGCGCGAGGAACCCGCGCGCGATGGCGATCGCCTTTATCGCTTGGTTGAGGGCGCCCGCGCCCACGGTCTGGACCTCGCACGCTCCTTGCTCGCGGACGACACCGGCGAGCGCGCCTGCGACGGAGTTCGGGCTCGAATGCGAGGACACCTTGAGTACTTCCACTGCTGCTCCCGGTGCGGTGAGGATCGCTGCGACCTGTGCTGCGGTGCTGGTTCGAGGATGGTGCGAGTGCCCCTGTGATGCGCACAGTATAGCGCAGGTCGAGGGTCATGCCGATGGGGTGTCAGTCGTCCTTCTCCACGGTGAACCTGACGGTGATGGTGTCGCGCCCGACGGTGACTTTCGGCTCCCCCGCCAGCTGCAGGTAGTAGCGCTCGCTCACCACGTCGAACGCCTCCTCCAGTCTGCGCTGGAACTCACGGATGTCGTTGTGGTGCATGCGCAGCCCGCGGCGGTCGCGGTAGATGTCGGGACGCTTAGCGTCGGCCGGCTCCTGCACCGGGACGACCAGCTCGAGGACGCTGTCGAGGCCGCCCATCTCGCCTCCCAGCACGCGGTGCGCGGTGCGCTCGGAGATGACGAGGCCGACCGAAGCCGCCAGGGAGACGAGTTCGGCCGCATCCCCGGCCACCGCCGGGCGCTGCCACACGGGCAGGTCCGCCGCGTCGTCGCAGAAGAGAAGCTGTCGAGCGTCGAGCCGGCCTCGCGCGTGGGAGAACATGGAGGCGAGGATCTCGGTGGGACTTCCGAAGTAGACGTCGAGCTCGGCGTGTTCGACGGCAAACTCGACGATGCCGCGCACGATGTTGTGCGGGCCGGTGCCCACGACCGGGCGTCCGGTCTCCGGATCGCGCTCGACGCTCGGCCACTTGGACTGGTCGGCCTTCTCGGGCAGGGCCGTGGTGTCCGAGACGAGCACCATCGACGTGCCCTTGTGGAGGTCTGACGCCACGATCGTCGCGCTCTCCAGGTTGCTGCGGACCGAGAAGAGCGCCATTCCGCGGCCGTGGACGCCCCAGCGGTCCATGACCATCGTCTCGAGCTTGCTGGTGACGCGCGGCTCGAAGATGCGCTGCTGCATCGCCGGCGGCACGCCGACGCCGTCATCGATGACGGTCATCGTGCGCGTGTCGCCTTCGCGGCCGCAGGCGACGTAGATCCGGCGCGCATGCGCGTCGCGGGAGTTGCGCAGCACCTCGACCACGACGTCCTCGAAGGTCCGGATGTCGTGCTTGGCCTGACGACGTTCCGCCTCGGAGACGTTGAGGCGGACGTACCCGTCGCCGAGCGTCTCCTCGACCTTGACGTACTGGTCGCCGGAGACGGACGAGACGAAATCGAGGAGGGAGTCGTCGGGAGTCATGCTGACCAGTGTAGCGGCGCGTCGATGGCCGCGTAAGGTCGCCCGGATGCGGTGCCGCTCATCGCTGCTTCGCCAGCCAGACGAGTGCTTCGCGGAGCTCTCCGGGTTGCTGGAACAGCCGGTAGCCGAGCTTCGCATAGAGGGCGAGCGGGACGGTGGCCATGGCGCCCGTGAAGAGCTCCATGCGGCGGGCCTGCGGCCACACATCCTCGATCGAGAGCATGAGCGCCGTCGCGATGCCCCGGCGTTCGTAGCCGTCTTCGATCGCCAGGCGCCCCACCTCGACGGTCCCGTCGTCGCGCAGCTCGGCGCGGACCGTGCCCACGGCGCGACCGTCCACGCGCGCCAGCAGGAAGGCGGAATCGCCGTCCATGAGCGCTTGGAGGTCCCCGAGGTCCTCGGTCAGGGCGGGCAGCCGGTCCAGCGGGATGTCGAACATGCGGGCGACCCGCAGGAAGCCCGCGTGCTGCACGCGCAGCACCTCGGCCAGGTCGTCGCGTGCGGCGCGGACGATCTCCGGGGCGGTCCGACTCGCGCTCGTGTCGTGTTCGGTGTCCACAGGGTCCATTCTAGCGAGAAGGAAGGCCGCCCCCGCAACGGTGCGGGGGCGGCCTCGACATGTTCGATCTCGGGGTGGTCGGGTCCGGTCCCGCCTACTTCGCGTAGTCGATCGCGCGGCTCTCGCGGATGACCATGACCTTGATCTGACCCGGGTACTCCATCTGGTCCTCGATCTCCTTGGCGATGTCGCGCGCAAGGACGACCGAGTCCGTGTCGGAGATCGCGTCCGGCTTGACCATGACGCGGATCTCGCGGCCCGCCTGCATGGCGTACACCTTCTCGACGCCCTTGTGGGCGCCCGCAAGCTCCTCGAGCTTCTCGAGACGCTTGATGTAGCTCTCGATCGTCTCGCGACGCGCGCCGGGGCGCGAGGCCGAGATGGCGTCGGCGGCCTGGACGAGCACCGCCTCGACGGTGGAGGGCTCCACGTCGCCGTGGTGGGCCTCGATGCAGTGGACGATCTCCTTGTGCTCGCCGAGGCGCTTGGCGAGCTCGGCGCCGATCAGCGCGTGCGGTCCCTCGACCTCATGGTCGATGGCCTTGCCGAGGTCGTGGAGCAGACCGGCGCGCTTCGCGAGCTTCACGTCGACGCCCAGCTCCGCGGCCATGACGCCGGCGAGGTAGCTGACCTCGAGCGAGTGCTTGAGCACGTTCTGACCGTACGAGGTGCGGAAGCGCAGCCGGCCGAGGGTGCGAACGAGCTCGGCGTGGACGCCGTGCACCTGGGTCTCGAAGACGGCCTGCTCGCCCGCCTCATGGATCTGCTGCTCGACGATCTTCTCCGCCTTGCCGAACATCTCCTCGATGCGGGCAGGGTGGATGCGCCCGTCGGCGAGAAGCGACTCGAGGGTGATGCGGCCGATCTCGCGGCGCACGGGGTCGAAGCTGGAGAGGATGACCGCTTCGGGCGTGTCGTCGATGATCAGGTTGATGCCGGTCATCTGCTCGAAGGCGCGGATGTTGCGACCCTCGCGGCCGATGATGCGGCCCTTCATGTCGTCGCTCGGGATGTGAACGACCGAGACCGTGGACTCTGCGGTGTGGTCGGCGGCGACGCGCTGGATGGCGATGCCGACGATGTTGCGGGCCTTCTTGTCGGCCTCTTCACGGGCCTGCGCCTCGACCTCGCGGATCATGATCGCGGCGTCGTGCTTGACGTCGTCCTCCACACGCTTGAGCAGGACCTGCTTGGCCTCGTCGGCGGTCATGCCGGCGAGCGTTTCGAGGCGGGCCTTCTCCTCGGCGATCGCGTCTTCGAGGTCCTTCGCGCGGGCCTCGACCTGACCGGTCTGGCTCGAGAGCTGATGCTCGCGCTTGTCGAGTGACTCGGCGCGGCGCTCGATCGACTCCTCCCGCTGCAGGAGACGGCTCTCGAGGCTCGTGATCTCCTTGCGGCGTTCCTTGGCTTCGGTCTCGGCATCCGCGCGCAGGCGGAACACCTCGTCCTTCGCCTCGAGGAGCGCTTCCTTGCGAAGTGTCTCGGCCTGCTTCTCGGCGTCGGCAACGATGCGGCCCGCGGATTCGCGAGCGGAATCGAGCTGCTTCTCCCCAAAGTTCTTGCGGAGGACGAAACCGAGAAGGACCCCGGCGGCGATGGCGACGATCGCGATGATGATGGTGACGAGAATGTCCATCTCTAGGTCCCTCCCTTCGGGCGCGGGGTTTGGAGGTGCGCCCTAATCGAAAGCTACAGGGGGCGCCTGCACGGCCGACGTCGCGTCCGACCCCGGACCACGGGGTGGAGGCGGGTCCCGCCGCGCGAGCGGAGGGCCCTTCGAACGACGAAGCCGGACGACAAGGCGTCCGGCAAAAGCGACACGACATGTATGCGGGAACCTCGGCCTGAATACGCCACAAGGGCGCAGGTGCGCCCTTCATGTTCACGCCCAGGACCAGCGGTCCCTCATACACAACACCGCTGCGGTCATCGACCGGACGGTGTGATCACGTTTGCCGAGGTCAAGGATAGCGTCGCAGGGTATCGGCGGTCAAGGACGCCGTGGCCTTGCGGGTCGGTGCTACAGACCGTCGAGACCGTCCTGCGCCCCGGCCGGATCCGATCCGTCCCACGGGTCCTCGTCGACGGCGGACTCGACCGCGCTCATCGCCTCGCGCGCAGCGCTCAGGGCCACTCGGGGCGCGTATCCGCGGCGGAGCAGACGTGAGGTGATCTTGTCGCGGGTCGCTCCCGTCTTGAGCGCCAGCGTTCGCGCTAGCTCCCCCGCTGCGGCGCTCTCGTCGTCGACGGAGAGCGCCTCGTCGAGCGCCTCCTCCGCAAGCAGCGGGTCGATGCCGTGGGCCGTGAGCTCGCGGGCAGCCCTGCTGCGCCCGAGGCGGCGGATCTGTGTCAGGTTGCGCGCGAGCGACCGCGCGAAGCGGTCGTCGTCCAGAAGGCCCGCCGCCGCGAGGCGTTCGAGCACCGCGGTGACGGTCTCAGGGAGGTAGCCGTCTTCGCGGAGACGGTCCACCAGCTCCTTCGTCGACCGCTCGCGATACGTGAGCAGGCGCACCGCCCTGTCGCGGGCGCAGCGCGGCTCGATCTCGGCGAGTCGCTCGCTCAGCTCGCCAGGCTCGATCTCCGCGCCGGCCTTCAGATGGGCCTCGGAGACGAGGTCCGACGGCGCGTCACGCCACGGCTCTCCGTCCAGGACAAGAGTCCGGCGACGGGAGCCGCGGCGTGGGACGCGGATCTCGGTGAGGATGGGCACTCAATACCTCAAGTCGAGGTCGAGGGTGGGTCTACTTCTTGCCGGACTTGGGGACCGGGGACAGCGTTCCCTGGGTCATCGGGACCGGAACGGGAGCGTCTTCGTCGTCCGTCGCGGCGGCGCCGATCGGAGCGACCAGTCCGCTCGTCTGGGGGATCTTGAGCGCCTCACGGATGCGGCTCTCGATGCTGTCGCGGAGCTCCGTGTGCTCGCGCAGGTAGTCCTTCGCGGCCTCGCGGCCCTGCCCGAGACGCTCCTCGCCGCTCGTGAACCACGAGCCGGACTTGGCGACGATGCCCTCCTCGACGCCGAGGTCGAGCAGCGAGCCCTCCTTGGAGATCCCCTGGCCGTACATGAGGTCGAACTCGGCCTGACGGAACGGCGGAGCGACCTTGTTCTTGACGACCTTGGCGCGGACGCGGTTGCCGACGATGTCGGTCCCCTGCTTGATGGAGTCGATGCGGCGGATGTCGATGCGGATCGATGCGTAGAACTTCAGCGCGCGGCCGCCGGAGGTGGTCTCCGGGCTGCCGAACATGACGCCGATCTTCTCGCGCAGCTGGTTGATGAAGATGCAGGTGGTGTTGGAGCGCGCCAGTGAGCCTGCCAACTTGCGCAGCGCCTGGCTCATC
>PKWR01000098.1 GCA_003133285.1 Coriobacteriia bacterium | reverse complement strand
TGGAGGACATCACCTATCGCGCGGTCCGCGTGCTGGGTGAAGCCGATCTGATCGCGTGCGAAGACACGCGGCAATCGCGCAAACTGCTGGATCACTACCATATCCACAAGCCCACCGTGAGCTATCACGACCACAATGAGGCGGAGCGCACCGAGGAACTCACCGCCCGGCTGGTGGCTGGCGCCGTGATCGCGCTGGTTTCCGATGCCGGCATGCCGCTGGTTTCCGACCCCGGATACCGCCTGGTGCGCGCTGCCATCGATGCCGGAATCGCCGTCGAAGCCGTGCCCGGTCCCTCGGCTTCGCTCACCGCGCTGGCCGGTTCCGGGTTGCCCACCGACGCCTTCTACTTCGGCGGCTTCCTGCCGCGGAAGGCGGGCGAGCGCCGCCGCGCGCTGGAAGCTCTGTCGGCCCTCGACGCGACGCTCGTCTTCTACGAGTCGCCGCGCCGCACGGCCGCGACCCTGGCGACGCTGGCGGAGGTCTTCCCCGGGCGCGCCGCGGTCGTCGCACGTGAGTTGACGAAGCTCTACGAGGAAGTCGCGCGCGGAGAGGTGGGAGAGCTGTCGACCGCGTTCGCCGACCGCGAGCTCAAGGGAGAAGTGGTGCTCCTCGTCGGTCCGCCGGCGCGCGGCACTTCACAGGTCACGGCGGATCCGGATGAGGTGCGCGCGAAGGTCGAGGCGGCGGTCGCGGCCGGTGCGAGCCGCAAGGACGCGGTGCGCGAGGTCGCGACGCTGACGGGGCTGCCCCGCAACGAGGTCTACCGCATCGCGCTGGGAGGCCCCGGCGCGTGAGCCGGAATGCCGGTCGTGGTGTCCCGCCGGCGACTAGCTGCGCTTGACGGTCGCGATGCAGTCCGCACACACGGCGCGGTCCTTGACGGTGACCATCTCGCCCTCGGCGCCGCAGATGGCGCACGATTCGCGGTACCGCTCGACGACGATGCTCGAGCCGTCGAGCCGCATCGAGAGCGGGTCGTGCACGTTGATCCCGAGCGTGCGCCGCAACTCGACCGGGATGACGATCCGTCCCAGCGCGTCGATGCGCCGCACGATGCCTGTGTCGCCCATGACACACACCCTTCGTTCGACCCGATGCCCTCGTTGGTAGAATAGCCCGTAGCGACACCCATTGGTGACCGCTGCGCCCATTTCTTACCTTCCCGCAGAGAGAGCGGCCAAACCCGATGGAACGTCCTCCCTTCTACCTGACCACCCCCATCTACTACGTGAACTCGGTCCCGCACCTCGGCACCGCCTACACGACGATCGCCGCCGACGCGCTGTGCCGCTGGCGGCGCATGACCGGCTACGACGTGCACTTCCTCACCGGCCTCGACGAGCACGGGCAGAAGGTCGCGCAGGCCGCCGAGCAGAACGGCATGGACCCGCAGTCGTGGGTCGACACCATCGCGCCGAAGTTCATCGAGGCGTGGANNGCGCAGGCGTTCATCCAGGCGCTCAAGGACAGCGGCGACCTGTACCAGGGCCACTACGAGGGCTGGTACTGCCTGCCCGACGAGACCTTCTACACCGCCGACCAGCTGGCGGAGGGGAAGTGTCCGCAGTGCGGCCGCGAGGTCCAGTTCATCCAGGAAGACAACTGGTTCTTCCGCCTCTCCGCCTATGAGACGCGGTTGCTCGACTACTACGACGCGCATCCCGAGTTCATCCAGCCGGAGACCCGCCGCAACGAGGTCATCTCGTTCGTCGCGGGCGGGCTCAAGGACCTCTCGGTGAGCCGCACCACGTTCACCTGGGGGATCCCGCTGCCCTTCGATCCGGAGCATGTCATGTACGTGTGGTTCGACGCGCTCATCAACTACATCACGGCGATCGGCTACGGCGCGGACGGCACGCCCTCGTTCTCGGGCCCGCTCGCGCACTACTGGCCCGCGCAGTACCACTTCGTCGGCAAGGACATCATCCGGTTCCACTGCACGATCTGGCCCGCGATGCTGATGGCCGCCGGCGTGGCGCTGCCCGAGCGCGTGTTCGCCCACGGGTTCCTGCTCACCAAGGGCGAGAAGATGTCGAAGTCGAAGGGCAACGCGGTCACGCCCGCGTCGCTCGTGGAGCGTTTCGGCGTCGACGCCTATCGCTACTACTTCCTGCGCGACGTGCCGTTCGGCGTCGACGGGTCGATCTCGGTCGAGTCGATGGTGCAGCACTACAACGCGGACCTCGCCAACGACTGGGGCAACCTCGTCTCGCGCCTGTTCAACATGACCGAGAAGTACTGCGACGGCATCGTGCCGCAGGGCGCCGAGCCGACACCCGACGACGAGGACCTCGTTCGCATCGCACGGGAGTTGCCTGAGGCCACAGAGGCACGGATGGTCACGCTCGACTACGAGGGCGCGCTCGAGAGTGCGTGGGAGCTCATCAAGCGGACGAACCGCTACATCGAGGACTCCGCCCCCTGGAACCTCGCGAAGGCGGAGGAGACACGCCCGCGCCTGGACGCCGTGCTCTACAACGCGTTGGAGGCGGTCCGAATCGCCGCTCTCGTGACGGCTCCGGTGCTGCCGAACACGTCGCGCGAGGTGTGGAAGCGGCTCGGCCTCAGCGACCCCAACGAGGTCACGGACGTCTATGCCGCCGGCGCGTGGGGCGGACTGCCGGTCGGTTCGCGCGTCGAGAAGGGCGAGTCGCTCTTCCCGCGCATCTACGAGGACGCCGAGTAGGGGACGGATGCCTGGATCCCGCGACCGCATACCCACGTTCCCGGGGTCGGGCAAGACGGTCGTCCTGCCACGGCTCGGCGCGCCCACGGCCGACACCCACGCGCATCTCGACATGCTCGCCGACCCTGCGGGGGCGCTCGTGCGCGCGGCGCGGGCGGGCGTGACGATGGTGTGCACGATCGTCGACCTGACCGAGGAACCCGAGGTCACCTTCGACGGTCTCGCCGGGTGGCTCGCTGAGGCCGGCGGCATTCTCGGCGCCTCCGAGGGCGACACAGTCGGCGCCGAGAATCCCGCCGGCCTCGTCCCCCCGGATGTCCGTCTCATCCTAGGTGTCCACCCTCACAACGCCTCGGCCTACGACGCTGCGATGCACGGGTCGCTGCGGACGGCGGCCCTGACCGCTCACGCCGCGCCCGTCGTCGGGCTGGGCGAGCTCGGCCTCGACTTCCACTACGACCACTCGCCGCGCGACGCGCAGCGTGACGCGTTCCGCCGGCAACTGTCGCTCGCGCACGAGTTGGGCCTGCCGGTGACGGTGCACCTGCGCGACGGGCACGACGAGGGCCTCGCGACCCTGCAGGAGTGCGGCGTTCCGGAGGCCGGCTGCATCATCCACTGCTTCACCGAAGGTCCGCGGACGGCGGAGCGCTTCCTCACGCTGTCCGACGCGGTCTACATCTCCTTCGCCGGGCCGGTGACCTTCTCCAAGGCCCAGCAGATCCGCGACGCGCTGCACGTCGTGCCGCTCGACCGGATGCTGTTGGAGACCGACAGCCCGTTCCTGGCTCCCGCGCCCTACCGCGGCGAGCCGAACGAGCCCGCCTTCACCGTGCTCAACGCCGCACGGGTCGCGGAGGTGCTCGGTCTCGAGCCCGCCACCGTGGCGGCCCGGTGTCTGGAGAACGCACGGCGCGTGTTCGCATCCGGGGAGCCCCGGCCGTGAACACGCGTGCGCCGCACATCCTGGGGATCGCCGGAAGCCCGCGCCGCCACGGCAACAGCGACCACCTGCTCGACGCCTGCCTCGCCGGCGCGCGGGCGGCGGGCGCGGAGACCGACCTGCTCGTCGTCTCCGCAGCCGGCATCGCGCCGTGCCGCGGCTGCAACCTGTGCTCGCGCAACGGCCACTGCGTGGTACGCGACGGCATGCAGGACGTCTATCCGCGGCTCGACGCCGCCGACGCCATCGTCGTCGCGAGCCCGGTCTTCTTCGCGACCGTCCCTGCCGTCCTGAAGGCCCTCTACGACCGCTGCCAGCCCTATTGGGCCCGCAGGTACGTCCTTGGCCAGCCGATCGAGCACAGGCGCCCTGGGGCGCTGCTCCTGGCCGGTGGCGGTGGCGATCCCTACGGTCACGAGTGTGCCGCGACGACGACGCGCAGCGTGTTCGCCGTCCTCGGCCTCGACTACACCGCGGAGTCCGCGATCCGGGCGGACCTGCCCTCCGACACGAGCGCTCAGCCCGAGGCCCTGGAGCGCGCCCGGGAGATCGGCGAAGCGCTCGCACGCGATGCCGCGGGGCGTCTCGGGAGCCTCTGACGCTCCTTCCGCGAGGACCCGCGGGCGGTCTTCCGTGGCGACCTGCGCGTTTGCGGCAGCCCTGCGGCTGCGCTACGATATGTCTCCATCTTGTTGCTGTTTCGTTGACTTGAAGCCAGAGGGATCAGTTTGAAACTGCCGGTCGGCCCGGCACGTTTCCTGAAGACCCAGCACTACATCGCAGCCTTCCTCGCAGCCGTTCTGGGACTTTCGCTCGTTACCGGATTCGTTTGGGCCCAAAAGAGCGTCACGCTCGTCGTCGACGGTTCCTCCAGGACCGTTGTGACCGAGCGTGCCGACGTCGCCTCGGTCCTTGCCGAGGCGGGCGTGAGCGTTTCTCCGCGTGATCTCGTCAGCCCCGTCACATCCGATCCAGTCGAAGACGGGGCGGTCGTCGTCGTGCGCCACGTCGCGCACGTCACCCTCGTCCACAACGGCCGGCCCATCTCGTTGGAGGTCGTCGGCCGCACCGTCGCCGACGCTCTGATCATCGCGGGACTCGATCCGACCGGGGGGATCTCCACCAAGCCCGCGATCGACGCTCGGCTCGTGGACGGCATGACCGTCACCGCGCAGGACGTCTTCCTCCGCGTCGACGAGGAGGAGTTCACCGTCCCCTACGGCTCGGTCGTCATCGGCGACCCGGGTCTTCCGTTCAACAAGAAGGTCGTGACGACCAAGGGCGTGCGCGGCTCGGCGGTGCGCGTGTGGCAGGTCCTCGTCACCGGCGGTGTCGAGGGCACGCGGACACTGGCGGCCGACACGGTGCTGACGCCCCCGGTCGCCGAGGTCGTCCGGGTCGGCACGAGGCACGCCTTCCGCCAGGTCATCCCCGCGCAGGGTGCGGCTGGTCACGTCCGCACCCGGAGCACCACCGTGCCCGCCGGCGGGGCCCCCTCGACCCCTCCGATCACAGGGCGCGTGCTCAAGGTCGAAGCCACCGCGTACACCCCGTACGCGTGCGGTGTGGACGCGAACTGGATCGCCTGGCGCCGCCGGCTCTACCACGCTCCCGCCGGCTGGGGCATCGTCGCGGTCGATCGCGCGGTCATCCCGCTCGGGACGCGGCTGTTCGTCGAGGGCTACGGGTACGCGGTGGCGGGCGACACCGGCAGCGCCATCAATGGCCTGAAGATCGACGTGTGCTTCTGGGGCTCCTCGCTGAGCGCGCCCACCGGGCACGCCTCGGCCGCGCAGGAGCAGGCGGCCCGCACCCTCGCCAACCAGTGGGGCCGCAAGCGCGGCTTGCGCGTCACCATCCTCGGCGACTGACGGTGCCCGTTTCCGCGCTCGCCTCGCCCTCCGCGACGAGGGCGGTGCTCGAGGCGCACGGCCTCTCACTCAAGAAGTCGCTGGGCCAGCACTTCCTCATCGACGACAACATCGTGCGCAAGATCATCGAGCTGGCCGCGATGGGACGTGACGAGGCCGTCCTCGAGGTCGGACCGGGCATCGGCACACTCACGGTCGCCCTGTGCGACGCAGCGGGCTACGTGGTGGCGGTCGAGCGCGATGCCGACCTGCTCCCCGTGCTGACGGATGTCGCCGCGGGGTGCGGCAACCTCGCGATCGTGCGGGCCGACGCCGTGACCGTCCCCATCGCCGAGCTCGCCACTCCGCTCGGGCCGCCCACCGCCCTCGTGGCGAACCTTCCGTACGGCGTCGCCGCGACGGTGGTGCTGCGTTTCTTCCAGGAGATCCCCTCGCTGCGCAGCGCGACGGTCATGGTCCAGTCCGAGGTGGCTGCGCGCATGGCAGCCGAGCCGGGTCGCAAGGACTACGGAGCGTATACGGTAAAGCTCAGAATGCATGCACGACCGGCCGGCAGCTTCAAGGTCGCGCCCGGCTGCTTCATGCCTCCGCCCCGCGTCGACTCGACCGTCCTTCGCCTGGAGCGGGCCGTCCGCGAGGAGCCCGAGGAGCTGCGGCTTCTGGCGGAGCACTTGGCGGAGGCCGCGTTCGCGCAGAGGCGCAAGACGCTTCGCAACTCCGTGCTGGCCACGACGGGCTGGTCCGGGACGGCGTTCGACGCCGCTTTGACGCGGACCGGCATCGACGGCCGGCGACGGGCCGAGACCCTGAGCGTCGACGAGTTCATCGAACTGGCAACGGCGGCCGCCTCCGAGGGCCTCAGCGGTTGAAAAAAGCGCCTCTGACCTGTATAATCTCCAGTATATGTACCGGTAGGAGGATGCTTGATGGAATCAATGAACCAGATGGAGGTCGTCGGCCGCATCCGCGCCGACCTCATGTCGCTCACCGGCACCCGCATGCGCCTGCGCGCGAACATGGGCCGCTCCAAGATCGTAGAGCGTGAGGGTGTCCTCGAGGAGACCCATCCCAGCCTCTTCGTCGTCAAGGTCGAAGAGAAGCGGGAACGCACCGCGCGCGTGTCCTACTCGTACGTCGACGTTCTGACCGGGACGGTCGAGCTCACACATCCCGACAGCGGGGACAGCGTGTTCCCCTGGCTGAACTGATCCACGTACGCACCGCGTGATGTCACGACGGGCGCGGCGCCCCAGCAGAGATGCGGGCGCCGCGCCCGCTTCATTTCGGAGAGGGGGGACCGGCCGATGAAGCTCAGCGCTCCGGCGAAGCTCAACCTGTACCTCGCCGTCGGCACGACGCGTCCGGACGGCTATCACGCCGTCACGACCGTTCTCCTCGCGCTCGACCTCGGGGACGAGGTGACGGTCGAGCCGGCTGCGGCGCTGTCGCTCATGTGCGAGCCCCCCGTCGGCGTTCCCGACGAGCTGAATCTCGCCTGGAAGGCCGCCCTCGCGATGGGCGAGGCCTTCGGGCGCTCGGCGGACTTCGCGATCCACATCACGAAGAACGTGCCCGCCGGCGCGGGCCTCGGTGGAGGCAGCGCGGACGCGGCCGCCGTGATCGCCGCCGTGGCGTCGGCCTGGGGAGTGCCCGCCGGCGACCCGCGGCTCGACTCGGTCGCGTCATCGCTCGGCGCGGACGTGCTCTTCCCGCTGCACGGCGGCTGCGCGCTCCACGGGGGACGCGGCGAGGTCCTCGAACGGTCCCTGCCGCTCCCGGGAGCGCACTTCGCGATCGCATGCGGGGACGCGCCTGTCTCGACGGCCGCAGCGTATTCGACGCTCGACCGTCTCGGGTGCGGGGCCGCACCCGGGCCCGGTGCTGTCGAGGCTGCGCTCGAGTCGGGGGACCCGGCCGCTCTGGGGTCCGCGCTCTACAACAACATGACCCCTGCCGCGCTCGAGCTCGTGCCGACGATCGGCGCCGCCCTCGCCGACATGGAGTCCGCGCGCGGGTGCCTCGGCGCCGCGCTGTGCGGTAGCGGCTCCGCCGTCTTCGGTGTCTTCGCCAGTCCCGCGGAGGCCACCGCGGCCGCTGCGGGAGCGCGCGAACGCGGGCTGTGGGCGGCCGTCGCGCGTCCGAGCCCCGGAGGCACGATCGATCAGCTGACACCCCCCGAGCTCTGACCGCGTCGTTCTCCACGGTCCGCTCGTCCCGGTCCTGCAGGGAAGCGCCGACAGGCGGCGAACAAGACAGGAGGGGGACGATCGGCGCATGCGCGCCGCTGCTTGGCGACATATGGGGGTCGATGACGTCATGGAAGTCACGAAGGTCACGCTGCGTCCCGTGGCGATGAACAAGGTGTGCGCGATCGCGAGCGTCGTGCTCGACGACCAGTTCGTCATCCACGACCTTCGCGTGGTCAACGGCGAGAAGGGCCTGTTCGTCGCGATGCCCTCGCGCAAGCTGCCCAACGGCGACTTCCGTGACATCTGCCACCCCATCAATGCGGACGCGCGGCAGCACCTGCAGGACGCGGTCC
>PKWR01000079.1 GCA_003133285.1 Coriobacteriia bacterium | reverse complement strand
AGGGAGGGATTCGAACCCTCGTAGGAGGGGATACCTCCTAAACAGTTTTCGAGACTGCCGCATTCAACCACTCTGCCACCTCTCCGCGGTGGCGACCCTCTCGGGCGCGAACGCGAGTATACCGAGCAGCCCTGCCACGGGCAACGACTGCGTCACCGCACGTCCGATGGCTTGGACGCGCATCCGGGTATGTGCGACGTGCGCATCTCGTCTCGCTTGGAGGCACACGGGCGAAGGGATCGGGGGTCACGGTGACAGCACCCGCCCGCATCCGGATCGGCACGAGCGGCTGGTCGTATGACCACTGGCGCGGCGTCTTCTACCCCGAGGGCCTGCCATCGTCCGAGCGCCTTGCCTTCTATGCGTCCCGCTTCGAGACGGTCGAGGTCGACGCGACGTTCTACCGCCTTCCCAGCGAGAAGACGGTCGGGGCGTGGCGCCGGGAGGCGCCCGAAGGGTTCGCGTTCGCGGCCAAGAGCAGTCGCTTCGTCACGCACGTGCGCAAGCTGGCGGACGCCGACGAGGCCGCGGCTGCGTTCCTGCGGCGGATGTCCCTGCTGGGCGACGCGCTCGAGGTCGTCTTGTGGCAGCTGCCGCCGACCCTGCACCGCGATGAGGCGCTTCTCGACCGGTTCCTCAGCGACCTGCCCGAAGGGCGGGTGCGGCACGCCGTCGAGTTCCGGCACGAGTCGTGGCTCGCCGAGGGCGCGTTCGACGTGCTGCGAAGGCACGGCGTGGCCCATGTCAGTGTGAGCAGCGACGTCATGCCGGAGAACTTGACGGTGACGGCCGACTTCGTCTACGTGCGGTTCCACGGGACAGCGAGCTACCACGGCGCGTACGTCCGGCCCGCACTCGAGCCGTGGGCGCGGTTCCTGTCCGATCAGCGGGAGCTGGGCCTTGACGTGTACGCGTACTTCAACAACGACTTCGAGGGCCATGCGCCCCGGGACGCGGCGCGGCTGGCCGGCATCCTCTCGGAGAGCAGCGCCCCGAAAGGGGGCGGACCGTGCGGACCATAGAGACGGAGCGGGTCCCGATCCTGGTCTGGGGCGAGAGCGCCGACGAGCAGACGCTCGCGCAGGCGCGCAACCTCGCCAACCTGCCGTTCGCCGCGCGACACATCGCGCTCATGCCCGACGCGCATGTCGGCTTCGGCATGCCCATCGGCGGTGTGTTCGCAGCCGAAGGCCAGGTCGTCCCGCACGCAGTGGGTCTCGACATCGGCTGCGGCGTGCGAGCGTGGCGCACCAACATCCCGGTGGAGAGCCTGCTGCCGGTCAAGGACGCCATCCTGGGTGACGTCCAGCGTGCGGTCCCGCAGGGGTTCGATTGGCACANNCGGGCCGAGCTCGAGAAGGCCGAGCGGCAGATCGGCACCCTAGGGGGCGGCAACCACTTCATCGAGCTGCAGGTCGACTCGACCGGGGTCGTATGGGCGATGATCCACTCCGGCTCGCGCAACGTCGGCAAGCTGATGGCCGAGTACTACGACCGCGTCGCGCGCGACGAGAACAGGCGCCGCGGGTCGGACGTCCCGCTCGAGTGGGGGCTCGCGCACCTCGCGATCGACGAGGAGGCGGGCGCCGAATACCTGGCGGTCATGGGCTGGTGCCTGCGTTTCGCCCGCGAGAACCGGCGCCTGATGGGCGAGGCCGTGCAGGCCGCGCTGTCGCGTCGGTTCCCCGATGTCGCGCCGGACGCCGCGCTCGACGTCCACCACAACTACGCCGCAGTGGAGGAGCACTTCGGCGAGAACGTGGTCGTGCATCGAAAGGGCGCCGTCCGCGCGCAGGGGACGGTGATCGTGCCCGGCTCGATGGGCACGGCGTCCTACATCGGCACCGGCACGCAGAACCCCGACGCGTTCGAGTCGTGCAGCCACGGCGCAGGTCGCGCGATGGGCCGCAAGGCGGCCGTGCGGGCGTTGCCCCGACAGCACGTGCTCGACGAGCTCGCTCAGCGCGGGGTGCGGCTTCTCACACACAGCATGCGCGACGTCGCCGAGGAGGCCCCCGAGGCCTACAAGGACATCGAGCAGGTCATGCGCTGGCAGACCGACCTCGTCGAGCCCCAGGTCCGCCTGGTCCCCATCGGCGTGATCAAGGGCTGACCCGACGTGCTCGCGATACGCGAGGAACTCGCCCACCCCTGGCGCGTGACGCTCCCGGAGGCCGCCGCCATCCAGAGGCGACTTGCCGCCAAGGTGGAGCTGCGCCCCCTGCCGCACGCCGGACCGGCCGCTCCGCGGGTGGCGGCGGGCGTCGACGTCGGCTACGCGAAGACCGGCTCGCGCGCGTGGGCGGCCGCGGTCGCGATGGACGCGCACTTCCGGGTCGTGGCGATGTCCGTCGTCGAAGGCGAGCCCGACCTCCCCTACGCTCCCGGCTACCTCGCCTTCCGGGAGGGCCGGCTGTCGCTGGAGGCGCTGAGCGCCCTCGACGTGGAACCCGACATCGTCTTCCTCGATGGCCACGGCGTGGTCCACGTGCGCGGCTGCGGTCTCGCCTCGCACCTCGGCGTCCTCCTGGGCGTGCCCACGGTCGGCGTGCCCAAGACACCGTTCCACGCGATCGACCACC
>PKWR01000128.1:7959-8606 GCA_003133285.1 Coriobacteriia bacterium | reverse complement strand
CAGACCGTCGTCATCGTCTCGCCCCACGCGCCCGGATTCGCCGACACATTCACCGTCACCACGGCAAGCCGCGTACGCGGCGACCTCTCGCAGTTCGACGCGCCCCGTGCGGCCCATGACGTCGCCGGGGACCCGGAGCTCGCGCGGGCGATCATCGACGAGGCCATCGCCGGCGGCCTGCCCATCGCGGCTCGTGAGGAGTACCCGCGCCTCGCCCGCGAGCTCGACCATGGCGTCCTCGTGCCGATGAGCTTCCTCGACCCCGCCGGGCGCTACGACCTGGTCGAGGCGTCGTTCGCGTTCCTGCCCGCGGCGGACCACATGGAGTTCGGTCGCGCGATCCGGCGGGCCGCGACGCGCATCGGGCGCAGGATCGCCCTCGTCGCCAGCGGCGACTGCAGCCATCGGCTCAAGCGCGAGGCCCCTGCCGGCTACTCGCCGCGCGGGCACCTGTTCGATGAGCAGTTGGCGGCTTTGCTCGCGCGTTCCGACTACGAAGGGGTGGCCCGCATCGACGAGGGCCTGCGCGAGGAGGCGGGGGAGTGCGGATGGCGCTCCTTCCTCATCCTCGGCGGATTCCTCGAGGGCACGGACGCCGTCACACGCGTCCTGTCGTACGAGGGCCCGTGGGGCGTCGGCTACCTCAC
>PKWR01000128.1:0-7952 GCA_003133285.1 Coriobacteriia bacterium | reverse complement strand
AAGGGCGACGCGGAGTCCGCAGCCGTGCGCCTGGCGCGCGAGACCATCGAGAGCTATGTGAGGGACGGCACGGTCGTCACGCCCCCCGCGGTCGTCGACCCGGTCCTTCCTCCACGGGCCGGCACGTTCGTATCCCTGCACCTCGACGGCATGTTGAGGGGTTGCATCGGCACGATCGAACCTACCCGTGCGACGCTGGGGGAGGAGATCGTCCGCAACGCCGTACAGGCCGCCACCCAGGACCCGAGGTTCCCGCCCGTCCGGGCGGAGGAGCTCGCCGGACTGGAGATCAAGGTGGACGTGCTTCATCCTCCGGAGAAGGTCGAGACCCTTGAGGAGCTGGATCCGCGGGTCTACGGCGTGATCACGACCTGCGGATGGAGAAGGGGCCTGCTCCTCCCGGACCTCGCAGGGGTGGACACGTGCGAGGACCAGGTCGCCATCGCCATGAGCAAGGCCGGCATCGCGACCGGCGAGCCCATCTCCCTCGAGCGCTTCAAGGTCGACCGGTATGAGTGAGGCGGAACCGCTCGCGGACCCCTCCTTGCCGCGGCCGGTGATCGCGATCGTCGGCCCCACCGCCGTCGGCAAGTCCTCAGTAGCGGAGGGCCTCGCGTCGCTGCTCGGGGGAGAGATCGTCTCCGCCGACTCGATGCAGGTCTACCGGGGCATGGACATCGGCACCGCGAAGCAGCCTCCCGACAAGCGCGGCGTGCCCTACCACTGCGTCGATCTGGTGGACCCGGGGGCGCCGTACTCGGCCGCCCTCTACCAGCGCCACGCCCGCGCCGCCTTCGCGGACATCCGCGCCCGCGGGCTCGTGCCCGTGCTCGTCGGCGGGACCGGCCTCTACGTGCGCGCAGCTCTCGATGAGATGGAGTTCCCGATGGGCGAGTACGTCTCGCCCGTGCGGACGGCGATCGAGGCCCAGGGCGAGGCGCTCGGCCGCGAGGGCCTCCATCGGCTTCTGGCGGAGCGCGATCCCGCGTCGGCCGCCCTGATCCACCCGAACAACGTCCGCCGGGTGGTCCGCGCCCTCGAGCTGCTCGAGACCGGCGGCCCCACCTACGCGGACCAGGCCGCGCACTTCGCCGACCGGCGCGCCGCGGTCCCTGCGGTCCTGATCGGACTCACCATGGAGCGGCCGGCCCTCTACGCGCGGATCGACGCCCGGGTCGACGCGATGCTCGCCTCCGGCCTGCTCGAAGAGGTCGCGGCGCTCGTTGGGGCCGGCTACCGCGACGCGCTCACCGCGACGCAGGCGATCGGCTACAAAGAGCTCCTGCCCGTGCTCGAGCGCGGCGCGGACCTCGGCGAGGCGGTCTGCGCGATCAAGCAGGCGACCCGCCGATACGCCAAGCGGCAGCTGACCTGGTTCCGCGCCGATCCGAGGGTCTCGTGGATCGACGTCACCGAGCTGTCACCGGCCGCCGCGGTCTCGGCCGCGCGGGCGCTGGTAGAATCCAGGGAGAGCGACTGACACGCTCGCCCGATCCGGCGGGCGCTCGTTGGCATCGCGACACCGAGATCGGAGACCCACATGGACCTCGCGTTCACGAAGATGCACGGCTGCGGGAACGACTTCATCGTCGTCGACGACCGTTCCACCGACCTCGATCTCGACGCGACGGCCGTCGCGATGCTGTGCGACCGCCACTTCGGCATCGGCGCCGACGGCGTGATCCTCGTGCGTCCGGCCACCGACCCGGCCGCCGACTTCTACATGCACTACAGCAATGCCGACGGTTCGATCGCCGAGATGTGCGGCAACGGCATCCGGGTCTTCGCCAAGTACCTTTCCGACCGCGGGCTCGTCAAGGACGGTCACCTGACCGTCCAGACGCTCGGCGGGCTCAAGGTCATCGAGATCGTCCCCGACGCCGCAGGCGACTTCGCGCTCGCCCGTGTCGACATGGGCGAGCCCGTCCTGACCGCCACCGACGTCCCGACGACGCTGCCGGGCGATCCGGTCGTCGACGCGCACGTCGTCACCGACGCCGGCGAGGCGGACGTGACCTGCGTTTCGATGGGCAACCCGCACGCGGTCCTGTGGGTCGACGACGTGGATGACGCGCCGGTCACGACCTTGGGCCCGGCCATCGAGGAGCTCGATGTGTTCCCGCGCGCGACGAACGTCGAGTTCGCGCAGGTCGTGGACGCCTCGCGTCTCCGGCTCCGGGTATGGGAACGCGGCGTGGGAGAGACGCTCGCCTGCGGGACCGGAGCGTGCGCCACGCTCGTCGCGGGCGTGCTCGCCGGCAGGTGCGGGCGCGGCGCGATCGTCGAGCTGCCGGGCGGCGAGCTGCGCATCGAGTGGCCGCAGGGACAGCACATCTTCATGACGGGACCCGCGGAAGAGGTCTTCGAGGGAGTCTGGCACATCCCCGATGAGGACTAGAGAGCGCCGCTCCGCTCTCCGCGCCCTGCGCGAAGATGCGGTGCTACCATGTGCCACACTCCGGGCGGCCCGAGCCGCCCCGGGGTCGAGACGAGACTCGAGCGAAGGGACACATCAGTCGTGAGGACCGCAAACCGCATCGCGAACCTGCCCCCGTACCTGTTCGCCGAGATCGACCGCAAGGTCGGCCTGAAGAAGGCACAGGGCATCGACGTCATCTCGCTGGGCATCGGCGATCCCGATCGCCCCACGCCCGAGCGCATCGTCGAGGCGATGGGCCGCGCGATCCACGTCCCCAAGAACCACCAGTACCCGAGCTACTACGGCTCGCAGCCGTACCGCGAGGCATGCTCAGGCTGGATGAAGCGCCGCTTCGACGTCGATGTCGACCCGAACACCGAGACGCTCGCGCTAATCGGTAGCAAGGAGGGCATCGCGCACGCCTTCCTCGCGTTCGTCGACCCTGGTGACGTGACACTCATCCCGGGTTGCGGCTATCCCGTCTACTACACCGGCGGCATCCTCGCCGGCGGCGAGACCTACTGGATGCCCATGAACGAGGGCAACGGCTTCCTCGCCGACTTCGAGTCGACTCCCAAGGACATCCTGGCGCGCGCCAAGATGATGTTCCTCAGCTACCCGAACAACCCGACCTCCGCGATCGCCAACGACGAGTACTTCGACCGCGCCATCGCGTTCGCGAAGGCTAACGACCTGCTCATCATCCATGACAACGCCTACTCCGAGATCGGCTACGACGGCTACCGCGCGCCGAGCTTCCTGCAGCGTCCGGGCGCCAAGGACGTCGCGATCGAGTTCTTCTCGACCAGCAAGGCCTACAACATGACCGGCTGGCGTGTCGCGTTCGCGTGCGGCAATGCGGCGGCCATCAAGGCCCTGGGCACGGTCAAGAGCAACATCGACTCGGGCGTGTTCACCGCGGTCCAGGACGCCGCCATCGAGGCGTTCAGCGGCCCGCAGTCCGAGATCGATGCGCTGTGCGCGATGTACCAGAAGCGTCGCGACCTCGTCATGGACGCTCTCGGCAAGATCGGCATCGAAGCCGCCGTGCCGAAGGCCACCATCTACGTGTGGGCGAAGGTGCCCGACGGATACACCTCGGCGGAGTTCGCCACCCACATCCTCGAGAAGGCCAACGTGGTCGTTCCCGCAGGCTCCGCGTACGGCCCCGACGGTGAAGGCTTCATCCGTATCTCGCTGACCACGCCGGACGACCGCCTCTCCGAGGCGATCGAGCGGATCAAGGCGTCTCTGTAAAGGGAGTACCACCCCACCCATGTCCACCAATCCGGACCGGTTCGAGCCGCATGTCGTGACGGAGCACGTCGTCGACCGCGCGGTGCTCGTGGGCGTCGACCGCGGGCGCGGCGGCCGTGGCTGGAGCCTCGACGACTCGCTCGACGAGCTCGAGCGCCTCGCGGACACCGCGGGGGCGGAGGTCGTGGCGCGCCTCACCCAGAAGATGGGCGCTCCCGACTCGCGCACCTTCATCGGCAAGGGCAAGCTCGAAGAGGTCACGCAGGTCGTGAAGGACCTGGACGCGACCATCGTCATCTTCGACGACGACCTGTCGCCGTCGCAGCAGGCCAACATCGAGAACATGGTGACCGAGACCAAGATCGCCGACCGCACGGCGCTGATCCTCGACATCTTCGCCCTGCACGCCACCTCCCGCGAAGGCAAGCTGCAGGTCGCTCTCGCGCAGATGGAGTACCTGCTCCCACGGCTGCGCGGCCTGTGGCGCCACCTCGACAAGTACGCCGGCGGCGGGGTCATGACCCGAGGCCCCGGCGAGTCGCAGCTCGAGACCGACCGCCGGCTGGCCCGGCTGCGCATCTCCGAGCTCAAGCGCGAGCTCAAGCACGTCGCGGGGGAGCGCACGCTCCAGCGCAAGCGCAGGGCGAACAGCGGCGTCTTCCGGATCGCCCTCGTCGGCTACACCAACGCGGGCAAGTCCACGACCCTCAACGCCCTGACCGATGCGAACGCCTACGTCGCGGACAAGCTGTTCGCGACGCTGGACGCCACCACGCGCACGCTCGAGCTCCCCGAGGGCCGCACCATCACGGTCACCGACACGGTCGGCTTCATCCACAAGCTCCCGCACTCGCTCGTCCAGGCGTTCAAGTCCACGCTGGACGAGGTGCGCGAGGCCGACCTGCTCCTGCACGTCGTCGACGGCGCGCACCCGCAGGCGTTCGACCAGATCGCCGCCGTGGAAGAGGTCCTCGGCGAGATCGAGGCGCGCGGCCCGTCGCTGCTGGTCTTCAACAAGGCCGACGCGATGGACGCCGACACGCGCGCGGCGCTGGTGACGCGCTACCCGCATGCGGTGGTGTGCTCCGCGCTGACGAGCGAAGGCATCGACACGCTGAGAGAGCGCGTTGCCGAGGAGGCGGCGCGGCAGGCCATCACGCTCACCATCCTCGTGCCCTACGACCGCGGCGACATCGTGGCGCTCGCGCACGAGCAGGCGCAGGTCGTGACCGAGGAGCACACCGGGGAGGGCACGCGCCTCGTCGTCCGCGCCGGTCCGCAGGCGGCCGGCCGGCTCGAGTCGTTCGCGGAGCACCGCCGGCCACCGGCGAAGAGCTAGACCCGACCACGACACGAAGAGACGGCCCCACCAGGGGCCGTCTCTCTTTCTGTGTGCTGCCGGCGGACCGCCGCGTCGCGCTCCTACATGCGGCGGAAGACCGCCACGACTTTGCCCAGGACCTGGACGTCGCGCGTGTAGATCGGCTCCATGGTCGAGTTCTCCGGCTGCAGGCGGATGCGGTCGCTCTCGCGGAAGAAGCGCTTGACCGTCGCCTCGTCCCCGATCTGAGCGACCACGATCTCGCCGTTGTGGGCTTCGGGCTGCTCACGCACCACGACGTAGTCGCCGTCGAGGATGCCCGCCTCGATCATCGACTCGCCCTTGACGCGTAGGACGAAGGTGGCGTCGTCACGGACCAACTCGGTGGGAAGCGAGAGCATCGTCTCGATGTTCTCGGCCGCCAGCGTGGGGACGCCTGCGGCGACGGAACCGACCACGGGCAGCTGGACCACGTTCGCCGGCAGGGGAGCCACCGGAGCCGGACGGTCGTCCCGCTCGAGCACCTCGAGCGCGCGTGGCTTGCTCGGATCGCGCCGGATGAGGCCCTTCGCCTCGAGCGCACCCAAGTGGGCGTGCACGGTCGAAGACGAGCGTAGCCCGACCGCCTCGCCGATGTCCCGGACACTCGGCGGAAAGCCCTGCCGTAGAACCTCGGCCTTGATGAAGTCGAGCACCTGCCGCTGGCGGTCGGTGATATCTCGATCGCGCGCCATGCCTGCGCCCCTTTCGGCGAACGTGCGTTCCTGAGCAAGAGTGTATCGCGAGCCCCCTGTAGGTGCAAACACATGTTCGATTGCCACTTGATAACCGAACACCTGTTCGTTATAGTCACATACGAACACGTGTTCGTACCGGGACATACGGATGTCAGAGCCGCGGTCCATGATGCGACCACAGACCGCAGGGCGCCGGACATGCCGGCACAGGGGAGGGCGAACGGGCGATGACAACCACGACGATGTACCTGTCAGGGCAGCGGACCCGGAGCGGAGTCGCCTCGACGTGCCGGCGGCAGACCGCGGGTCGTCCGCTCGCCGACCTGGCTCCGTGGATCGCCCCGATGCTGTGGATGGCCGTCGTGGCTCTGATCGTGGCCGGAGCCGGAGCGCTCGCGCTGGCTGGCGACGGCGTTCCATCGGGTACGTCCGCCACCATCGCCGTCCGGGTGTCTCCCGCCGACACCCTCTGGTCGATCGCCGCTGCCAACCGGCTTCCCGGCGCCACCACCGCGGCGACCGTCGAGGCGATCTCCCGCGCCAACGCCCTCAGTGGCCGCCGGATCCTTCCGGGCAGCGTGCTTCGCGTCCCGGTCGCCGGCGTGAGCGAATCCACGTTTGCCCAGGCGGACGGTGCCACTCCGGCCCACTGACGACCCGCGAGCGGCCCGGAGTGGNNATGGCGACCAACATGTAGGGGTGGGGGAGACGCATGAAGTGCCCGTTCTGCGGTCACGACGAGACGAAGGTGGTCGATTCCCGCGTCTCCGAGTCCCAGGATGCGATCCGGCGCCGGCGTGAGTGCCTCGTCTGCGAGCAGCGCTTCACCACCTACGAGCGCGTCGAAGACATGCCGCTCATGGTCATCAAGAAAGACGGCCATCGCGAGCCGTTCGATCGCAGCAAACTCCTCAGGGGCCTGACCGCAGCAACGGTGAAGCGCGACGTCAGCCCGGAGCAGCTCCAGCAGCTCATCGACGATGTCGAGGCCGACCTTCACGACACCTTCCGCTACGAGATCTCCGCGAAGCAGCTCGGAGACCTGGTCCTGGAGCACCTCAAGGCCCTCGACCGCGTCGCGTACGTGCGCTTCGCGTCGGTCTACAAGGAGTTCAAGGACCTGGACGAGTTCACGCGCGAGCTCAAGGGGCTCAAGTGACCCGCCAGGCCCTCCAGGCTCCCACTCGACGCCTCGCGAGCTGGCGACCCACGACGATGCGCGAGTGGCCCGGCCATGTCGCGACCTCCCTGCGGCTGTGGGGCTGTTCCTTCCGATGCCCCTACTGCTCATCGATCGACCTGCGCGAGCCGGCCGACGGCGGTGTCGCATGGAACGACGTGGTCGCGCACCTGCTCCTCCACCGCGACATGATCGACGGAGTGGTCGTCACCGGCGGCGAACCCACCGAGGACCCGGACCTGCCTTCGCTCCTGGCCGCTCTCAAGGACCTCGACGTCGACGTCCGTCTGGACACAAATGGCAGTCGCCCCGACGTCCTGGCCTATCTTCTGGCCGAGGCACTGTGCGACAGCGTGGCTCTCGACGTGAAGGCCGTGCCCGCCCGCTACCGCGAGCTCTCCGACGAGCGCGACATGGCGGCCCGTGTGTCCGAGTGCGTGGACATGCTCATCGCCTCGGACATCGAACACGAGTTCCGCACGACCGTCGTGCCCGGGTTCGTGGATCCCGAGGAGCTTCCGCGGATCGCGCGCGCACTGCGCGGAGGACGGCTCTACATCCTGCAGCAGTACCACCCGATGCCGGGCCAGGACGCCGCTCCGTTCCCCGACGACGTCCTTCGCCAAGCGGCGCGCGCGTGCAGCCGCTTCCTGCCCACGTCGCCGCGCGGCCTCACGATCGAGGACGACTGACATGCGCCTGCCCATCGCCATGCTCGACGACGGTCTGCCGGTGCCCTCGTACGCCCACGAGGGCGATGCTGGGCTCGACCTCTACTCGACCACGGACCTCACGATCGCGCCCCTCGAACGCGCGCTCGTGCCGACCGGCGTGGCCGTCGCGATCCCCGAGGGGCATGCCGGATTCGTGCTGCCACGCAGCGGGCTCGCCGCGCGGAGCGGACTCAGCCTGGTGAACTCACCGGGGCTGATCGACAGCCATTACCGCGGTGAGATCAAGATCATCGCCATCAACCTCGACGCGGTCACTCCCATCGAGATCCATCGGGGCGACCGGGTCGCCCAGCTCGTGATCCAG
>PKWR01000066.1 GCA_003133285.1 Coriobacteriia bacterium | reverse complement strand
TCGACAGGTCCTGTGTCGAGTCGGCCACGAGCATCACGGGGATGCCGCGCGCCCGCGCGACGGCGATCGCCTCGCGGGTCACGGGACATGCGTCCGCGTCTATGAACAGGATGGTCATGCGCCGACTGTAACCGAAACCCGCGTCTGCTGGCGACGGCCCGCGGTCCGCGGCCCGCGCGGCGCCTCGACGCGAAAGGGATGGCGCCCCTCCTCGGCAACGGCCCTCCGACGCGACAAGACCGCCACGCGGGCGGTCTTGGAAGGAAGCGTATGGCGGGAGTGACGGGGCTCGAACCCGCGACCTCCGGCTTGACAGGCCGGCGCTCTAACCAGCTGAGCTACACCCCCGTTTCCGGGTGCCCGCAGACTGCGGACAGCGAAGGGGATGATATCGGCACCGAGAGCCTTTGTCCACATCGAGCCCAAAGAAACAGGCCCCCGCACGCGACCGTGCGGGGGCCTGGTCCGTCGAACCCTATCTCACGACCGTGATGGCGACGGTGGAGCCCTTCGCCGCGGTCGCCCCGGACGCGGGGCTCTGATCGACGACGACGCCGGACGTGCCGCCGCCGGTCTGGAGGATGACCTGCGTGAGGAACCCCGCGGACGTCAGCGCGTTGACCGCTGCCGCCTGGGTCCTCCCGACGAGGTTGGGCACCGATGCCGTGGCGGGCCCCGTCGAGACGTGGATGGTCACCGTGGCACCCGACTGCGCGGTCACGCCGGCCGACGGGACCTGGTCGATGACGATCCCGTTGGCGACGGAGGTGCTCGACCTTGTGACGACCTTCACCACGAATCCGGCGTTCACCAGAGCGGTGTTCGCCGCGGCCTGCTTGAGGCCGCTGACGTCGGGCACGGCGACTCCCACCGGCGCCTGCGCGACCCACAGATCGACCGCAGTCCCCTTCGCCGCCTGCTCACCCTGCTGGGGCGTCTGCGACGTGACGACCCCGGCGACGACGGCCGTCGTCGCCACGACGTTCACCGAGCCCACGGTCAGCCCCGCCTTGTCGAGCGTCACGACGGCCTGCGCCTCCGTGATCCCCGACACGTCGGGCACCGACAGCATCTCGCGACCGGCGAGCACCAGGTCCACCGTGCCTGCCGAAGCAGCCTTGGTGCCCGCGGCCGGCGTTTGCCGGGCGACCAGCCCGTCGGCGATGCCCGGTTCGGCGACGCCGGAATAGGTGATGGCCCCCACATCGAGGCCCGCCGCGATCACGGCCGCGCGCGCCGCCGGAAGCGACTTCCCCACGACGTCGGGCACGGCGACGCCTCCGCCGCCGAACAGCCCCATGGCCCACGCAGCCCCGAGGACGACCAGCGCCACCACCACGACGATCGCTGTCCACAACCCGGCCCTCGACGCGGCGGCCGGTGCGGGTTCGAGCACGGGCCGCGGCGACTCCGCCTCCTCGACGCGGTCCAGGGCGGCCTTCATCTCCGCGGCGGACGACCAGCGGGCGTCGGGCGACTTCTCGAGGGCGCGCATGACGATCGCATCCAGGGAAGCAGGCACGCCGGCCTCGAGTTCCTCGATCGGCGTCGGCATCGCATGCAACTGACGGTCCGCGACCTCCCCGGCGCTGTCGCCACCGAACGGAGGACGCCCCGTGAGCAGCTCGTAGAGCACCGCCCCCAGCGCGTAGATGTCAGAGGCCACCGACGGGGGCTCGCCCTCGACGCGCTCGGGCGCCAGATACCACGCGGCCGACGCGGGAACGCGCGGCACCCGAAGCGTCGACGCGTCTCGCGCCCCCAAGCCGCTGCCGACCAGTTTCACCTCGTCGGAGGGCATGCGGATCAGGTTGGCGGTCCTGACGTTGCCGTGGATCAGGCCCCTGGCGTGCAACTGCGAGAGCGCTTCCGCCGCATCGGAGCCGTAGCGCGCGACCGTGGACGGTGCGAACCGGTCCTGCAGCGACAGCTCCGTCTTCAGGTCGGATCCCCCCACGTACTCCCGCACCACGAAGAAGTCGTCGTCGTCGTGGCCCCATTCGAGGATGACCGGGAGTGACGAGTGCCGGATGCCGGACGCCAGGTCGACCTCATGCTCGATCAGCTCCGAGTCGGCGACATCGAGCGGATGCACCACCTTGACCACGACCTGCTCGCCGTCGGGCGCGACCCCGAGCCACGTGCGCCCGGTCTCGTCCAGGCTCAGCTCGCGCACGGCGCGGTACCTGCCCGCGAACACCTTCCCGTCCATCGCGAAGACTCCTTCCGCCGGGGCGCGGCGCCTGCGCACCGTGGGCCCGCTGCAACATCAGTACCCGAGCGCCGCCCGGCTCACGCACGCTTCCGGCGTCGGCGCGATGAATCGCGGCGCTCGCTCCGAGGAGAGGGCTGCCACATACTGGGGAACGAAGTAGATGCACGCCTTCGACGCTTGAGAGGCCCGCCATGTCCGACGACGGCACCATGACCGGATCGCTCCGAACCCTCTTGCAGGCGAGGATCGACGCGCACGACAAGCCGGGCGCGGTCACCGCGGCGCTGGATGCCGTCGAACGCGGCGACCTCAGCGTGCCGCAGCTGTACGTGCTGCTGGGCGACCTGATGGCCGACCTCGGCGAGTCCTGGCAGTCGGGGGCGACGTCCGTGTGGCTGGAGCACCTCGTCTCCGGGATCGTGCGCACGATCGTCGAGGCCCTCTATCCCGCCGTGCGCGCACAGGCCGCCGCGGCACCGCGGCGAGGCGGCACGGTCGTCCTCGCATGTCCCCAGGACGAGTCACACGACCTCGGGCTGCGCATGCTGTGCGACCGCTTCGACCTGGCCGGGTGGGACACGCATCTGCTGGGTGCGGACTGCCCGACGGGTGAGATCGCGGCCGCGGCCGAGACCCTCGGCGCCGGACTCGTCGTCCTCAGCGCATCGACCCACTTCCACCGCATGCGCGTGCGAACGCTGCTCGACGACCTGCACTCCGCGCTGCCCGACGTTCGCGTGGTCGTCGGGGGCCCCGCGTTCTCGCGCGACTGCTGCGGACTGAGCGACGACGAGGTCATGAGCCCCGAGGAGTTCCTCGACGCGGGCGACCCCGGCTCGCAGAGCTCGGAGGGCTGACGTGCTGCCGCTCAAGATCGCGTGGAGGTTCCTGCGGAGCTCTCTCGCCCAGACGCTCCTCATCATCGCCGGCATCGCCGTGGGCATCGCGGTGCAGGTCTTCATCGGATCGCTCATCACCTCGCTGCAGGGCTCGCTCGTCCAGAAGACGATCGGCTCGAGCCCCCACATCACGCTGGCCGATCCCACCGAGGGACAGCCCGTCGTCTACAGCCCCTTCATGCGGAAGGTGCTCGCCGGGACGATGGGCGTGTCGGCGATCGTCCCGGTCCGGTCGCTGAACGTCCTGTACTCCAACAACACCGACAAGGTGCCGCTGACGCTCGTCGGCGGCGAGGCCGGGCAGCTCAACCTCATCTACCGGCTCTCGCAGCGCACGGTCGAGGGGAACCCGACGCTGAAGCAGGGCGAGATCGTCATCGGCACCGACCTTGCGAAGAAGTACCTGCTCATCCCCGGCGACAAGATGCAGGTCAACAGCGGGAGCGGCACGCAGGTCTCGCTGCTGATCACCGGGATCGTCGACTTGGGGTCGTCGGCCGCCAACCTGAGGACCGCGTTCGTGGGGCCGGACCTGCCGCGCGCGCAGCTCGGGTTCCGCGCCGACCAGTACTCGGCGATACAGGTCCAGCTCTCCGATCCGTTCGGCTCCACCGCGATCGCGACCGCCTGGCGCGGACAGTTCGGGGGCGTGAAGGTCTCCGACTGGCAGGTCGACAACAAGGACCTGCTCCAGGCGCTCAGCTCGCAGTCGCTGTCGAGCTACATGATCCAGGTCTTCGTGCTCGTGGCCGTCGCCCTCGGGATCGCGTCCACGCTCGCTATGTCCGCGGTGCAGAAGACCAAGCAGATCGGCATCCTCAAGGCCCTCGGGATGGCCGACGGCGACACCGGCTCGATCTTCGTCTGGCAGTCGGTGATCATGGGCGTCGCCGGGACCACGCTCGGCGTGCTGGTCGGCTTCGGGCTGATCGCCGGATTCACCTTCGGCACGGCGAAGAGCGGGGCCGGCTTCCCCATCACCCCGCAGCCCGGCTTCATCGCCATCTCGATCACGGTCGGCATCCTCGTCGCGCTGCTCTCCGCGATCATCCCGACGCGCAACACCGCCCGCCTCGACCCGATCGAGGTGATCCAGAATGGCTGACGCGCTGGTCGCGGCCTTGGGGCTGGGCAAGGTCTACGTCGCCGAGATCCCGACGAGGGCCCTCGGCGACGTCACGTTCGAGATCGCTGCCGGGGAGTTCATCGCGATCGTGGGCCGGTCGGGTTCCGGCAAGTCGACGCTGCTCAATCTGTTGGGTCTGCTCGACACGCCCTCGGAGGGCACGCTGCATCTGCGGGGCACCGAGTCCAACTCGCTCGGCAAGCGCGGGCGCGCGAAGCTGCGCAACGAGCTGCTGGGGTTCGTCTTCCAGTACCACCACCTGCTGCCCGAGTTCTCGGTGCGCGAGAACATCCTGATGCCGTACCTGATCTCGGGGGGCCCGGTGGACGCGGCCATCGGCGCGCGCGTCGACGAGACGCTGAAGGTGCTGGGGCTCGAGGGACTGGGCGACAAGAACGCCAACGACCTGTCGGGAGGGCAGAAGCAGCGGGTCGCCATCGGCCGCGCCCTCATGAACCGGCCGGCGATCGTGCTGGCCGACGAACCCACCGNNGTTCCTGATCGTCACCCACGACCAGGACATCGCATCGATGACCGACCGCATCCTCGAACTGCGGGACGGGAAGCTGGTGCAGGACATCCGCAACGCCTATGCGGGACAGCCGGTGGACCTGGAGCGAAGCCCGCTCGCGGGCGCGATCACCAGATAGCCGCGCGGCGCGACAGCACCACCCGGACGGTGAACCCGTGGCGCGCGGCGACCTCTTTGACGACCGCCTTGGTCGTGCCGTAGCCCCACTCCCCCGAGGTCTCCGGGTCGACCGTCCCGAACCCGCTCGCCTGCCCGGAAAGCTGCTCCCAGAAGCAGACCGTGCGGTCCACCTCGGAGACCTTCAGCGCGGCGGTGTACACCGTGCGGTCCTTCCCGGTACCCCACATCACGTCCACCGGGTTGCTCGCGACCGTCATGTCGGTGTCGGTCCCCCACGTCGCCGAATACGAGGGGCTCTGCGCGAACGCCGCCGAAAGGTCGGCGAGGAATCCCACGCGGGTGCCGGAGGCGTCGGCGACCGGAGCCGGATCGATGTCGCCGGGCTCCGGGGGCGCCGGCCGGGCCGACGCCTGCTCCGGAGACGTCGGGTCCCCGGTCTCGCTGTCATGCCAGCCGTTCACGTGCGCGGCGGAGTGGCCCTTCGGGCACGACCAGTCCTCGGCGACCCAGACCCACTCCGCACACTCGTGGCAGTACCCGGCGATCGGCACGGTCCCATCCTCTCGTCTCGTGCTTGGGCTCTCTCTAGAACAGCGCCGGCGTCTCGCCCGCGTCCACGGGCGGTGGGACGACGAGGTCCCCGAGGATCGTCGCGATCTCGGCGGCGTTGCGCTGCGCGTAGTCGTACTTGTTGTTGTTGAACATCACGAAGGTCTCATCGGCTTCCCCTACGAGGCGCTTGATGGGCGTCACCCACTCTTCGAGCTCCTCCCCCGAGTAGAGGTAGTCGAAGCGGTCCGCGGAGGTGGTGGTGCTGGCGAACCAAGTGTCAGCGTTGCGGCCGTGCATCCGGAGGTAGGCCCAGTCGGTGGTGGCTGCGGACAGCGACGGCATGGTGGTCTGCCCGGGGAACTGCGGGTTGTCCACGCTCACGTAGCTCAGACCGCGCTCGCGCAGGAACCTGAGCGTGCGTGCGAGATGCCGCTCGTCGACCCAGGAGGGATGGCGGAACTCGACCAGCGTGCGGTAGCCGTCGAGCTTGTCGGCCATGTACTCCAGATAGGCGAGGTTGCGACGCTCCTCGCCCGCCGTCTTGGCGGTGAAGTACGGAGGGAACTGCATCAGGATGCCGCCCAGCTTGCCGGCTTCGCGCAGCGGCTCGATCGCGTCGAGGAACAGGTCGAAGGATGCGTCGACCATGTCCGGGTCGGCGTGGCGGACTCTCCCACGGGTCGAGTCGTACGCGTAGTCCCGGAGCTCGGGCGCGAGCATCCGCTCGTCGACCTCGTGCCCGGTCATCAGCCCGTAGGCCTTCACGTGGAAGATGAAGCCATCCGGAGTGCGCTTGACCCAGGCCTCGGCATACTGGCGTCGCGGTATCGCGCAGAACGACGAGTCGACCTCGACCGTGCCGAACTTCGTGGCGTAGTAGCGCAGCCGCTCCTCGGGCGTGGTGACCCCCTTCGGATACCAGAGGCCCACCATCGTCTTCTCGGTCCATGAGCAGGTACCCACGCGGACTCGTCCCATGCGAGGAGTGTACCCGCCAGCTCCTCCCAGCGCGTAGCGCGAGAGCGGCATCGGGCATACCATTGTCCACGACCCGTTCCCACCCTTCGGAGGCCTCGTGAAAGACGCGCTCATTCGCCGCGCGGTGCGCGCCGACGCCGCAGCGATGGCGACGATCTACAACCAGGCGGTGCTCCGCTCGACGGCGACGTTCGACACCGAATCCGAGACCGCCGAAGACCGCGAGCACTGGCTCGGCGAGCACACGGCGCCTCAGCATCCGGTGCTGGTCGCCGAACGCGACGGCCGCGTCGTCGGATGGGCGTCGCTCTCGCGCTACTCATCCCGCTGCGCCTACGAGACGACCGTGGAGGCCTCCGCCTACATCGACGAGGCCGAGACCGGCCAAGGGCTCGGAACGGCGCTCAGCGAGGCGCTGCTGGAAGCGGGTCGCGCCGGCGGCGTGCACGCGGTGCTCGCCCGGATCTGCACCGAGAACGCCGCCTCGCTGGCGATGTCGCGCAAGCTCGGCTTCTTCGAGGTCGGCGTGATGCGCGAGGTGGGCACGAAGTTCGGCCGGTCGCTCGACGTCATGATGCTTGAGAAGCTCCTGTAGCGCGCGGCTATACTCTGAGCATCGCACGAGCTCCTCGAGAAGGACTCCCGATGACGCCGACCGACGCGATCTCCACGGCACGACACGCCCCCCGCCATTCCGCGTCGCCCGTACGCACCCTTCCGAACGCCACCAAGTGGATCGCCCTCGCCGTCGCGGCGGCGCTCGTCCTGGGAGCCGCCGCCATCGCCGTTGGCTCCGAACGGAGCTTGCGAGCGCCCGCCGAGACCAAAGGACTCGGCGCAGGCGCGAACCGCGGAGTGAGCGAGCCCCCGGCGATGGCAGCGACGACGGCGCCGACCGTGCCGACCGCGACCGTCCAGCCCAGCCCGACCGCTCCCGCCACGATCACGATCGTAGCGGTCGGCGACCTCCTGTTCGACAGCAGGCCGCGACGCATGATCGACGCGAAGGGCCCGGCAGCGCCGCTGGCGAAGGTCGCCTCCCGCCTGAGCCGCGCGGACCTCACGATCGCCAATCTCGAGTCGACGTTGTCGAACCGAGGCGCTCCCGTGCTGGGCAAGCCCGCCAGCCTCATCTTCAACGGGAACCCGAAAGGCGCCCTCACGCTGGCCTCGGCGGGGATCGACGTGGTCTCGAACGCGAACAACCACGCGATGGACCACGGACGGATCGCCCTCGCCGACACGATCGCAGCGCTCGACAAGGTGGGGATCAAGCACGCGGGTGCGGGCATGAACACGACCCAGGCGTGGGCGCCGGCCTATCTCGTCGTCAAGGGACGCCGCGTCGCCTACGTCGCCGCGACCCAGGTCGTGCCCTCGTACTTCCTCCCGAGCGCGACCCGCGCCGGGGTCGCGAACGGGCACGACATGAAGCGCCTGGTCGCGACGGTCAAGGCCGCCCGCAAGAAGGCGGACATCGTGATCGTCTCCGTGCACTGGGGGATCGAGCGCTCCTACACCGCCAACGCGGGCCAGAAGCACGACGCACGAGCGCTGATCGACGCGGGGGCCGACCTGGTGCTCTCCCATCACCCGCACGTGCTGCAGGGGATCGACACCTACAAGGGCAAGCTCATCGCCTATTCGCTCGGCAACTTCCTGTTCCCGTACAAGTCGGCCTCCGGGCGCGAATCGTTCATCCTCGGGTTCGAGTACGGCCGGAAGGGCGTGGCGAACATCACCGCCGTCCCCGTCTACCTCGGCGCATGGGGCGAGCCGATCGTGCAGACCGGCGCGAGGGCGCGGACCATCCTGGGCAGGCTCGCGGCGGCGAGCAAGCCGATGGGCACGAAGGTGACCATCAAGAACAACATCGGCTACATCAGGCCGTAGCCCGACCGCCCGCATTCGCGCGTCCGCGCCGATGCGTTACCATCGACGGCAGCGCTCACGGCGCCCCGACGAGGACGAAGGGTCGGCCCACCTCTCCATGCGCATCGGCTTCTTCACCGACACGTACACGCCGCAGATCAACGGCGTCGTCTCCTCGATACGCCTGTTCGCCGACGCGCTCGAGCGTCTGGGACACGAGGTCTACATCTTCGCGCCCACACCCCGGCAGCCGAGCGACGGTCCGCGCGTCGTCCGGATCCCGTCCGTCCCGTTCGCGTTCCAGCCCGAGATGCGCCTGGCGTCGGTCTACTCGGCACAGGCCTACCGGCTGGCGCGTCAGGCCAACCTCGACGTCATCCACAGCCACGACCCCTTCGCGATCGGGCTGTTCGGTCTGGCCGTCGCCAAGCGGTTCCGCCTCCCCTACGTGCACACCTACCACACGCTCTACCCCGAGTACGTGCACTACGTCTGGGAGACGCGGTTCACGCGCGCGATGGCCGAGCGGCTCTCCCGCGAGTTCTGCGACCAGTGCGACCTCGTGCTCGCACCCTCGACCAAGATCGAGAAGGCGCTGGACGAGTGGGGCGTGACGGCGCCGGTCGTGACGCTGCCCACGGGGGTCGACACCGAGAGGTTCGGCCTGACCGACCTGAAGGCGGCCGCGGCGCTGCGGGCCCGGTTCGGGGTCCCCGAAGGCGACCGGCTGCTGATCTTCGTCGGGCGGCTCGGCCTCGAGAAGAACATCGACCTGCTGGTCGAGGCGACGGCGCTGTTGAAGACCCCCGGCGCCCGGCTGCTGCTCGTCGGCAACGGCCCGCACCGCCCCGACCTTGAGCGTCACATCGCGCGCCTCGGCATCGGCGACCGCGTGACCTTCACCGGCTACCTGCAACGCGACGACGTCGCCGCCGCCTACGCGGCCTCCGACGCGTTCTTCTTCGCGTCGCTGTCGGAGACCCAGGGGCTCGTCGTCGCGGAGGCGATGGCCTCGGGCCTGCCGGTCATCGCGGTCGACGACCTCGCGATCGCCGACGCGGTCACCGACGGCGTGAACGGGTTGCTCGTGCCGGAACGCGCGGCCGACCTGGCGGCCGCGGCCGACCGCGTGCTCGGAGACGCCGAGCTGCGCGCCCGCATGAGCGAAGAATCGGTGCAGCGGGCCGACGGGCTATCCATCGACCTCATGGCAGAGCGGCTGTCAGGCCTCTACACCGACGTCATCGCCGGCAGGAAGCCCCGCCGCTCGGCTCGCGTCGCCATCGACGCCACGCGCGTCGGGCGCCAGATCGCGCGCCTGCGGCGCCGCAGCAGGGCCATCATCCGTCACTACCTGTAGTCTCCCGCCCGTCGTTTGCCTGCGAACGCCTGTTCGAAGTAGAATCGAACACGTGTTCGTTCCAACCGGCGACGACGGAGGCACCCGTGCAGC
>PKWR01000203.1 GCA_003133285.1 Coriobacteriia bacterium | reverse complement strand
ACCTTGTCGAACTGGTGCACGCGGATCATGCCGCGCGTGTCGCGGCCGGCGGCGCCGGCCTCCTCGCGGAAGCAGGGGGTGTAAGCCGTGTAGCGAAGCGGCAGGTCCGAGACCTCGAGCACCTCGTCGCGGTGGATGTTCGTGAGGACGACCTCGGCCGTCGGGATGAGGTAGAGGCCCTCGCCCTGCGTCTTGAACAGGTCGTCCTCGAACTTCGGCAGCTGCCCGGTGCCCGTGAGCGACTCGACGTTGGCCAGGATCGGCGTCCACCATTCCTTGTAGCCGCGCGCGGTGTGGGAGTCGAGGAACAGGTTGATGACCGAGCGCTCGAGGCGGGCGCCGAGGCCGCCCATCAGAACGAAGCGCGACTTGGCCAGCTTGACGGCGCGCTCGAAGTCGATGATGCCGAGCGCGGGGCCGAGGTCCCAGTGCGCCTGGGGTTCGAAGCCGAACTCGCGGGGAGTGCCCCAGCGGCGCACCTCGACGTTGCCGGTCTCGTCAGCGCCCTTGGGCACGGAGAGGTGCGGCAGGTTCGGCGCCGTCATGAGCAGGTCGCGGACGTCAGCCTCCACCTGCTCGAGGAGCGCGGCGTCGGCGGAGATCTCGTCGTTGACGAGACGGACCTCGTCCTTCATCGCAGCGGCCTCGGCCGCGTTGCCGGCCTTCATCAACTCGCCTATGGCCTTCGACAGCTCGTTGCGGCGCGCCTGGCGGACCTCGGTCCTGGCGATCAGGCGGCGGCGCTCCTCGTCCATCTCGAGGAAGGAGTCCACGGACCACGACACCCCACGGTCGCTCATGGCGGAGCGGACGACGTCGACGTTGTCGCGGACGAAGCGTGCATCGAGCATGGGAAGCCCCCTCAAGGACGAACGTCGCGTGCGTGCGGCGAGTATAGCGCGGGCCTGGATGGCCCCTACCCGATGGTCTCGATCTCGGACCCGCAGGCGGAGCACTTGATCGCGGCGTTCGGCACGTCGGTCAGGCAGAAGGGGCACGGGTGGGTGGTCGGTGTCGGCTCCGGCGGCTTGCGCCGCAGACGGTTGATGGCGCGCACCATCATGAACACCGAGAACGCTATGAGCACGAAGGTGACGACAGCGTTGATGAACTGGCCGTAGTTGAGCGTCGCCGCGCCGGCGAGCTTCGCGGCGGCGAGCGTGGGGTACGGACCGGGGGTCTTGCCGTCGCTCAGCACGGCGAACATGTTGACGAAGTCCACTCGGCCCGTGAGCAGCGACACGAGCGGCATGATCAGGTCGTCGACCAGCGACTTGACGATGGCGCCGAACGCAGCGCCGATGACGACGCCGACCGCCAGATCGATCGCGTCCCCCTTGATGGCGAACTCCTTGAACTCCTTGAGCATGCCGTCCTCCTTACTCCGATGCCTCGCGCTCCATGGTGCCACATCGGCATCGCCGGAAGCGGCGCGCCCGCCGCGCCGGGAGAGCCCGCGCTACACTGCCCCCATGCATATCCCAGCCGAACACCCCGCCCGCGCGCTGACCGCCGTCGGGGCGGACCCCGCCTCGCTCGCGGCGCGTCCCGGGCTCGCCGTCGTCGAGATCGCCGGGCGAGACAGCGTGGCCGCTGCGGTCGCGGCGGTGCGCGAACGCGGATTCACCACGCTGCTGCCGACGTCGGTCGCCACCGGCACCGAGTACGGCGACGAGCACACGCCCGAGGCGGCGTCCGCCTACCTGGCGGGACTGCTCGGTGACGGCGTCGACGTGCTCCCCACCGTGCGGCTGGGTTCGCCGCGCCTGTGGGCGGCGCTCAACGGCCGGTTCGCCTCGGTGATCGCCGAGCGCTTCCGCATCTCGTCGCCGTGCCTGGCGTGTCACCTCTACATGCACCTCGCGCGCGTTCCGCTCTCGCTGCTCCTCGGAGCGGTGCCGGTCGTGGCCGGCGAGCGCGACACCCATGGCGGACGCGTGAAGCTGTCACAGGCCTCGCCGGGCATCGACGCCTGCGGGCGCGTCCTCGCACGCGCCGGCGTCGAACTGCTCGAGCCGGTCCGCAGGATCCGCGATGGCGAGGAGATAGCCGGACTCGTCGGACCCGGGTGGGGGACGGCCGCGCGGCAGCTGTGCTGCGTGCACTCCGCCAACTACGCGGGGCTCGATGGCGAGGTCGCCTTCGACGAACTCGCGTACGCCCGCTACGTGCACGGCTTCCTCGAGCCTGCCGGCAACGCCGTGATCGACGCGTGGCGCGAGACCGCCGAGCCCGACTACGAGGCGCTGGTGCGCGCCGTCCTCGAGGGCCCCGACGCGGCCTGACCGTTCGTCCGGCGCCGTCTGACGACCTGGTCCTCCGACTGCGAAGCGATGTGCGCCGTACGTCGCTCGCTTGTGCCCGTACGTCACGAACATACGGTGACGCTTGTTATGGGCTACGGACAGCGCGGGTAGTTCCATTGGTGCATGGGCTTTCCTCCATCCGCGGAACGGCATCGCGGATGGGCGCGTTGGCGCGGAGCATCCCCCCGGCTGTCCGCGCCTTCGTGTGCCAGGGGGCCCATGCCCCTCGATCCCACGCCCGATGCCGCCGGTGGAGTACCGTTGTGGCCATGGCAGTCATCCTCGTCATCCTCGACGGCATCGCCGATCGGCCGTGGCCGGCCCTGGGCGGCTTGACGCCGCTCCAAGCGGCGCGCACACCGAACCTCGACCGTTTTGCGACCGCGGGCCAGACCGGTCTGCTCCACTCGCTCGGCCGGGGCATGGCGCCCGGCAGCGAGCTCGCCCATTTCGTGCTCTTCGGCTATCCGCGCGAACTCTATCCGGGCCGTGCGGTGTTCGAGGCGGCCGGCGAGGGGCTGCCCCTCGCAGTGGATGAGGTCGTCTTCCGGGGGCTCTTCGCGACCGTCGAGCGCACGGGCGACGGTTCTCTTCGCGCGATCACCCGACGCACGGAGATCGACGACGGCGCATGTCGCGAGCTGACCGCCGCGATCACGCCGTTCACCTGGGACGGGATCACGATCGAGTTCGTCTACAACTCGATGCATCAGGGCATCGTGTACGTCCGCGGCTCGGCCGGCGTCGAGCCCTCCGAGGACGTCACCGACTCCGACCCCTACGTGCCGGGCGATCACGTGATCCGGCCCCGGCCTCTCGACGACGCGCGCGACCCGTTCGGCGCCGCACATACGGCGGCGGCCCTCGAGGCGTGGCTCGCGCACGTATATGCCACTCTCGACGCGCACCCGGTGAACGCGACGCGGCGCGCCCGCGGCGAGGAGCCCGCCAATTTCCTGCTCGTGAAGTGGTCGGCGCGCTTCAGGCGGATGCGCAGGTTCGAGGACCAGAACGGCCTCGTCGGCGCGAGCGTGTCGAGCGGCGTGACCTACAAGGGCATCGCCGAGGTGCTCGGCATGCGCTGGTACGGCTGCGAGTACCTCCCCGACGCGACCGAGGACCTTCGTGCGCGCATCGCGCTCGCGGCGCGAGCGGTCTCTGACGGCTGCGGGTTCGTGCACGTGCACACGAAGGCGCCCGACGTGGCCGGCCACACCAAGGACCCGCTCATCAAGCGTGACGTCATCGAGGCACTCGACGCGGCCATCCCCGCCCTCTGGGACCAGGGCCTCGTCACCCCCGAGAACCTGGTCATCGTCACCGGAGACCACGGCACGCCCTCCGGGACCGTGCTCGTGCACTCGGGCGACGCCGTGCCCCTGGCGATGGTCGGCGCGGCGACCTTCCCCGACGACGTGACGACCTTCGACGAGCGCTCGTGCGCCGCCGGCTCCCTGGGGCACCTCGAGGGACGCGACGTCATGCCGGAAGCGCTCAACAGGATCGCACGCATCAAGTACATGAGCGCGAAGCTGACCCCGGGAGGCGGCATCTTCTGGCCCTCCCGCACGGAGCCCTTCCGGGTGCCGTGAGGTCGGCGGACAGACTAGTTCGACAAACATCGAACTAGTTGTTACACTCCCCTCGTCAGAACCACGAGCCGCGGGGAGACCGCCGTGTCCGACACCCTCATCGCCACCGAACTGCCCGCCGTCGCACCCGAGGCGCCCTGTTGAGGGCCGCGCACCTTGCCGGGAAGCAAGGTCACGCGCCCCCGCCTCGACCAGCCCTTCGTCACGGGCTCCATCGACACGCTCACCGGTACGGTCCCGGTCGTTCCCGCCGAACTCACGTGGCGTGACCGGCGCGGCGGCCACAAGGTCCGCTGGGGCATCGGCCGCTACACCTACACCGTCGACCCCGGCCTCTATGCCGTCGGCTCTCCGACCGACCTCTCCCCCGTGCTCGTCACGGCCAACTACAAGCTGACCTTCGACGCGTTGCGCCGCACGCTCACCGGGCGCGACGCGTGGATCCTCGTGCTCGATACGCGAGGGATCAACGTCTGGTGCGCGGCGGGCAAGGGCACCTTCGGGACCGCCGAGCTCGTCTCGCGCGTGAAGAGCTCGGGACTCGCACAGGTCGTGTCGCACGGGGTGCTCGTGCTGCCGCAGCTCGGCGCGACCGGCGTGGCCGCCCACGAGGTGCGTCGCGGCACCGGGTTCCGTGTCCTGTGGGGTCCCGTCCGCGCCGCCGACCTGCCCGTGTTCCTGGATGCGGGCATGCGCGCGACGGCCGAGATGCGCACGGTCACCTTCCCGCTGCGGGACCGTCTCGCCCTGATCCCCGTCGAGGCCGCGAACGTGGTGGCGCTCGCGCTCGCCGTCGCGGCGGGCGCCGTCGTGACCGGCGGGATCGGCCCCGGCTGGTACTCCGTCGCGCGTGCGCTGGAACGCGCGCCGATCGGCATCGCGGCGGCCTTCGCCGCCATCATCGCGGGCACGGTCGTGACACCGGCGCTGCTGCCGTGGTTGCCCTGCCGGATGTTCGCGGTCAAGGGCGCCATCGTGGGACTCGCAGCCGCCCTGCTCATCGACCTGGCCTTCTGGAGCGCCGGCGCTCCGTTCTCTCTCGCCGCGGCCGGCGTCGTCGCAGTGGCGGGCGCTTCGTTCGCCGCCATGAACTTCACCGGCACCTCCACCTTCACCTCGCTCCACGGTGTGGAGAAGGAGATGCGGCTCGTCATGCCTTGGCAGGCCCTCGGCGCCGTGCTCGCCGTCGGGCTCTGGATCGCGGGAGGGTGGCTCTAGATGTCGGACCTTCGCTATCTCGAGGACGTCATCACGCTGCAGTTCGACGTCGACAAGTGCACCGGCTGCGGGCAGTGCGCCCTGGTCTGCCCCCACGGCGTGTTCGTGATGGACGGCAACCGCGCCAAGGTCGTCGACCGCGGCGCGTGCATGGAGTGCGGCGCGTGCGCCTTGAACTGCGCGTTCGGTGCGATCGACGTGAAGTCGGGAGTGGGGTGCGCCGCGGCGATCATCGCCTCGTACTTCCGGCGCGGCGACGTGTCGTGCGGGCCTGACGACACGGGCGGATCGACCGGCGTCTGCTGCTAGATCGCGGCGATCGCCGCGCGCCTCAGCGCACGTCGGATCCCCGCGAACGAGAGCTCGTCGGCCTCGACGACGCTGCTGCGCCGTCCAATCTCGTCGCAGTGGTGCGAGTCGGAGCTCCTGACGCACGCGACACGACCCGTCAGCTCCCCGATGTGCGAGGCGTTCTCGAGGTCGAGGAACTCGACCGCCACGACGGGCGCCTCCTCCACGATGCGGCGGAGCAGCGGCCGGTCGAGCAGGCGGTACGCCCCGAACCAGCGGTCGACGTGCGCCACATGGCACATCCCGCCGAGCCCGTCGATCGCCCGGGCCGCGTCGACCGGGTCGTACTCCACCACGATGCGGTGCAGCGGGTCCTGGATCGACGCGCTGTCGATTGCGAGCGCCGACATCAGAGCGGCGAACCGCTCCTCGGCGCCTTCGGGCGGGAAGAGCGCCACCAGGTGCGCCTCGTCCTCTCCCCACGACAGCCGCATCTCGACGCCGGGAAGCACGAGCAGGGGCAGGCCCGCGGCGGCTTCGTGCACGCGACGGAAGAACCCGAGCGAGAAGTGGTCGGAGATGCCGAGGACGTCGACCCCCGCCGCCATCGCGGCGCGGACGACGTCCGCTCCGCTGGTGTGAAGAGGGCCGCGGTAGTCGGTCCGCTCGAGCGGCATGTGGTTGTGGAGATCGATGGTGTAGGGACGCATGGGACGTTCCCAGATCGCCGGAGGGTGCACCACGGATGATACGACCGCGGTGTCCTTCATCTCACACGCTCTCCGCCGCGACGTAGGACAGTGCCGCTCCGTAGGCTCCGACGAGCTGCGCCTGGGCGGGCACCAGGACCTCGTCGGCGTACCCCGCACGCACGAGGGCGACCATGGCGGGGTTGCGAGCGACCCCGCCCGCGAACACCAGCGGGCCTCGGGCGCCGACGCGTTTCAGCGCACCGAGCGTGCGGCGGGAGATCGACTCGTGGAGACCGCGCGCGATGCGGCCCCGGTCCTCGCCGCGGTGCACCAGGCCGGTGACCTCGCTCTCGGCGAACACCGTGCACATCGACGAGATCTGCACGCCGGAGTCGGCGGCCATCGAAGCCGAGCCGAGCTCCTCCAGGCTGTAGCCGAGCGCCTTCGCCATCACCTCGAGGAACTTGCCAGTCCCTGCGGCGCACTTGTCGTTCATCTCGAAGTCCGTGACGCGGCCGTTCTCCGACAGCGAGATCGCCTTGGTGTCCTGTCCGCCGATGTCCAGCACCGCACGAGCGTGCGGGAAGAGCGTCGATGCGCCGATCGCGTAGGCCTTGATCTCGGTGACGACGTTCGCGGCGAACGAGTCGCGCGCGACGTGCCGCCCGTAGCCGGTCGCGACGATCGCGTCGTGCGCGCCGCGAGCGACGAACGCGGCGGCCACAGACGCCGGGTCGAACCCGGAATCCGCGACCGCCGCGTTCACGATCACACCGTCACACAGCCACACGGCGTCGACGGAGCGCGAGCCGATGTCGAGCCCGAGTACGCGCATGCCCGTCATCCCTTCAGCTCCGATCGCCGGTGTCCGCGAGCCTACTTGACCATCTCGAGGAAGGCCTCGACGCGGGTGGAGAGCTGGCCGACGTCCTCGGCCGAGTAGTCCGTCTCGAT
>PKWR01000037.1:298-12098 GCA_003133285.1 Coriobacteriia bacterium | reverse complement strand
ACCTGCGCATCGCGACCGGAGCGGACTTCCTTCTGCGCCGGCCGTTCTCGGTGCATCGCGCCCACGGCGAGACGATCGAGATCCTCTACCAGGTGCTCGGCCGCGGGACGCGCGAGCTCGCGGACCGCACGCGCGGCGACGTGATGGACGCCATCGGCCCCATGGGTCGCGGATGGGACGTCCCGGAGAGCGCCGCGCACGTGCTGCTGGTCGCCGGAGGGTTGGGCGCCGCACCGCTGGGGATGCTCGCCGAGCGGCTCGCCGCACGCGGCGTGGCCGTCAGCGTGGCCCAGGGCGCTCCGTGCGCCGAGCGGCTCGTGGCGCGCGAGCTGTTCGAGTCCGTCGCCCGCCACGTCGAGGTCGCCACCGACGACGGCAGCGCGGGGGAGCGCGGGTTCGTGACCGTCGTGAGCCGTCGCCTCCTGGAGGCCGACCGGCCCGACGTTGTGTGCGTGTGCGGCCCCGAGGTGATGGCCCGAGCCGTCAGCGCGCAGGCCGCCGAGGCGGGCGTGCCATGCCGGGTCTCGCTGGAGCGCCTCATGGCGTGCGGCATCGGCGCCTGCCTGTCGTGCGTCGTCACCACCATCAGCGGACGCAAGCGTGCGTGCGTGGACGGTCCCGTGTTCGACGCCGAGGAGGTGTGCTGGGATGGAGCAGAGGTCCCCCCGCGTCACTAGCGTGGACCTGAGCGTCGAGTTCGCCGGACTGCGCCTGCGCAACCCGGTCATGACCGCCTCCGGGACGTTCGCGTCCGGGCGCGAGTACGCGGACTTCATCGACCTGTCCCGGCTGGGCGCGGTCGTCACCAAGGGCGTCTCGCTCGAGGCGTGGGCCGGCAACGAGTCGCCGCGCGTGGCGGAGACCGCCAGCGGCATGCTGAACTCGATCGGGCTGCAGAACCCGGGCGTCGAGGCGTTCTGCGCTCGCGACCTTGTGTGGCTCTCCGAGCGTGACGTGCCTGTCGTCGTCAACGTCTCGGGACACTCGCTCGAGGAATACGCGCGCGTCGTCGAGCGCCTGGAGTCCGAGGCCGGTGTGGCCGCCTACGAGGTGAACATCTCGTGCCCGAACGTGGACGAGGGCGGCATGGCGTTCGGCACATCGTGCGCCCCGGCCGCCGCCGTGACCGCCGCCGTGCGAGCGGCGACGAAGCGCCCGCTCATCGTGAAGCTGTCGCCGAACGTGACCGACATCACCGAGATCGCGAGGGCCGTCGAGGACGCGGGCGCCGACGCGGTGTCGCTGGTGAACACGCTGCTCGGGATGGCGATCGATGCCGAGACGCGCCGGCCGAGGCTCGCGCGCGTCGTCGGAGGCCTCTCGGGCCCGGCGATCAAACCGGTGGCGCTGCGGATGGTGTGGCAGGTCGCGCGCGCGGTCGCCGTGCCGGTGATCGGCGTGGGCGGAATCATGACGGGGGAGGACGCGGTGGAGTTCCTGCTCGCCGGCGCCTCCGCCGTGCAGGTGGGGACGGCGAACTTCGTCGACCCGACGTCGACGACGCGCGTGCTCGACGGAGTGGCGGAGTACTGCGTGCGTCAGGGGGTCGCTCGCGTGAGCGACCTCATCGGCGCTTTGGAGGTGTGACCGGCATGCAGGCATCGGAAGGGATCGGAATGCGAGACCGGATCATCGTGGCGCTCGACCAGCCCGACCTGGGATCCGCGCTCGCGTGCGCGCGCTCGCTCGTGGGGCACGCGAAGTGGGTGAAGGTCGGCATGACGCTCTTCTACCGTGAAGGGCCTCGGGCCGTGGCCGCGATGCGCGAACTTGGCCTCGAGGTGTTCGTGGACCTGAAGCTGCACGACATCCCGCACCAGGTCGAAGGCGCCGCAGCCTCGCTCGGCGCGCTGAGCGCCGGGATCATCACCGTGCACGCCTCCGGGGGCGCCGCCATGATGGAGGCCGCCGTGCGCGGGGCCGCCGCCGGCGCGCTGGCCGCGGGGGTGCCTCGTCCGGCGGTCATCGCGATCACCGTGCTGACCAGCATGGACGCGGACACGCTCGCCTCGGTCGGCGTGGCGGACTCACCGTCCGACCAGGCGGTGGGGCTCGCCGCTCTCGCGAGGACGGCGGGCGTCGACGGGGTCGTCTGCTCGCCGCGCGAGGCCGCGGAGATGCGCGCGCTGCTAGGACCCGACGCGCTGGTCGTGACGCCGGGCGTCCGTCCGACCGGGTCCGACGCGGGCGACCAGGCGCGCACCGCGACGCCGGAGGCCGCATTCGCCGCGGGAGCGAGCTACCTGGTCATCGGTCGGCCCATCACAAGCGCCGACGACCCTGCTGCGGCATTCGAAGCCATCGTCAACAACGAGTAGGGGAGCCGCAGCATGACGCACGCCATGACCGACGAGGAGGTCCTCGGCTCGCTCGAGGACGCCCGCGCCATCCTGACGGGGCACTTCCGCCTCACGTCGGGCCGACACTCCGACCGCTACGTCCAGTGCGCCCGCGTGCTGGAGGACCCGGCGCTCGTGACACGCCTCGCGCACGCGATCGTGGAACGACTCGGTGAACGGCAGGTCGACCTGGTGGCCGCTCCGGCGGTCGGTGGGATCATCATCGGGTTCGCCGTCGCGCAGGCCCTGGGCGTGAAGTTCATCTTCAGTGAGCGCGAGGGTGGAGCCATGACCTTCCGTAGAGGGTTCGACGTGCCCGCGGGAGCGCGCGTTCTCGTGGTCGAGGATGTCGTAACCACAGGTGGGAGCGTTGCCGAGGTCGTCGAGCTGGTCCGTGCGGCGGGCGGCGTGCCGGTCGCGGTCGCGTCTTTGATCGATCGTGGGGGTCCGAAGGCCTTCGACGTCGAGCTGTTCCCTCTGCTTCGACTGCAGGTCGAATCTTGGGAGCCCGTCGACTGCGGTCTCTGCGCCGCGGAAGTGCCTCTCTACGCCCCCGGAAGCCGGGCCCTGGCCAAGTAACGGTTGGCATCGTCGCAGGTAGGCGGTACCATCGAGGCCGCGCGACGCGTCTGAACGCGACTCCGCTGTGGCGGTCTCGATGACGCGTCAGGGGGGCACCCGGAGCGATCCGGGTCCACGGGAACCACAAGGAGGAACGATGGCGCTACCGAACCTGTCCGACGCCGACCGCAAGGCCGCCTTGATAAAGGCCGCCGACGCGCGGGCGAAGCGTGCCGCTGTCCGTGCCCGGATCAAGTCGGGTGAGATGACGTTCGCCGACGTCATGGGCAAGTCCGACGATCCGATCGTGGCCCGCATGAAGGTGTCCGCCCTCCTCGAGTCGCTGCCGGGGTTCGGCAAGGCCAAGGCCGCACGGGTCATGCAGGAACTCGAGATCTCCGAGAGCCGTCGCGTGCAGGGGCTGGGTGCCCGTCAGCGTGAGATGCTCATGGAGCGCCTGGGCAAGTAGCGGACGGTGGCGGAAACGGCCATGCGTCTGGGCCATCTCTTCATAATCTCCGGGCCCTCAGGGGCCGGCAAAGGGACCCTCGTGCGAGAACTCATGCACAGGGTCCCCGACCTATGGGTCTCCATCTCAGCGACCACCCGCATCCCCCGGCTGGGCGAACGGGACGGCGTCGACTACTACTTCCTCACGCCCGCCGAGTTCGCGGCGCGCGTGCGTGCGGGGGAGTTCCTCGAGACGGCCGAGGTGCACGGCAACCGGTATGGTACGATGCGACGTCCCGTCGAGCGTCGTCTCGCTCACGGGATGGACGCTATACTGGAGATCGATCCGCAGGGTGCGTTCCAGGTGCGCAAGCAGATGGGGCGTTCGCGGCTGATCTTCGTGAAGGCGCCGTCGACGGAAGAGCTCGAGAAGCGCATCCGTCACCGTGGCGCCGAGTCCGACGACCAGATACGCACTCGCCTGGACACCGCTCGCCACGAACTCGAACTTGAGGGTACGTACGACCATGTGGTAATAAACGACGATGTTCCTCGAGCGGTGGACGACCTCGTCGACTACATCCGCTCGGTCTCCGAACCAGACGCAAAGGATCTGTGATCACCTATGATCATCCAGCCCGAGATCGACGTCCTCCTGTCGAAGGTGGACTCCAAGTACACCCTGTGTACCGTGTCCGCCAAGCGCGCCCGGCAGATCAACGACATGCTGCACGGCGTCCGCGACCAAGCGCTGCTGACCATGTCGGCGACCCAGATCGCTCAGATCACCTCCACCAAGCCCCTCACGCTCGCGATGGAAGAGATCGCGGACGGCGACGTCGGCTACGAGCGCGTCAAGGACGGCATCAAGTAGGAGGACCCACGTGCCCCCGCGTGCTGCGCTGATGTGCGCCGCCGGGCTCGCGTCTCCGTGTGACCACCGCTCCGCCTCTCCGCACGTCCCGATCGCCGACCCGGACCTCAGCCTCCGTGGTGCGACAGGGCAGGAGGCGGAGCGGCTGCGTTCCGGGGGTGCGGGCGCGCCGCGGCGCCGCCTGCTCGTGCTCGAGCCCTACAACGGCGGCTCGCATCGCGCCGTGCTCGACTGCCTGCTCCCGGCGCTGGGCTGGGACCACGACCTGCTTCAGCTGCCCGCCCGCAAGTGGAAGTGGCGCATGCGGGGGGCGGCCATCACCTTCGCGGACCAGGCGCGGGAGCTCGACGCCGAGTGGCGCGCGCAGTTCCCCGACGGCGAACCCGCACGCGCGGGCGCCCGCTCGCGCTGGGATGCCGCGTTCGCGTCGACCTTCCTCAACCTGGCGGAGTTCAAGGGGCTGGCGGGGCCGGCGGTGGCATCCGTGCCGACCGTCGTGTACTTCCACGAGAACCAACTCGTCTACCCCAACCGTCATGTCGCCGAGTGGGACCTTCAGTTCCCGTTGACCAACATCACGAGCGCGTTGGCGGCCGACGAGTGCTGGTTCAACACGGCGTGGAACCGCGACACCTTCGTCGAGGGGATCGCCCCGTTCATCCGGCAGTTCCCCGACCACCACCCCAGAGGACTGGCGCAGCGGATCGCCGGCGTGAGCCGCATCCTGGCGCCGCCGTTCGACCCCTCGCCGTTCGATACGGCGCAGCCGACGCGGGGACCGCGCTGCCGGATCGTGTGGCCGCACCGGTGGGAGCACGACAAGGATCCGGGTGCGTTCTTCACTGCGGTCACGGCGCTGGCACGCGAGGGGCTCGACTTCGAGGTCGCCGTGGCCGGGCAGGCGTTCGCCGAGACGAGCGCCGAGTTCGCGGTCGCGGCTGACGCGCTGGGAGAGCGGCTCGCGCACATCGGCGAGCCCGAGGGGCGCGACGCGTACGCGCGGCTGCTCGCGGGCTCGGACGTGGCCGTGTCGACCGCTGTCAACGAGTTCTTCGGGCTGGCGATGGTCGAGGCGGCCTACGCCGGCTGCTTCCCGCTCGTGCCCGACCGGCTGGCGTATCCGGAGATCTACCCGCAGGAGATGCGGTACGGGTCGAGCGAGGCGCTGGTCGCAAGGTTGCGGTCGCTGATCGTGGAGCGGCCGGCGGCGGGGCAGGGGAGGGCGCTGGCCGAGCGCTTCACGATCGGCGCGCTGGCGCCGGAGTACCGGGTGGCGTTCGAGCGGCTGGCGTCGCTGCGATAGCTGGCGGCGAGCACCGCGATCATCGAGGCTCGCACGACGGTCGAGCCCTTCGGTCTCGACCTGTGCTCGCAATCGATGCCCGCAGCGCTCACCGCCGCTCTTCCTGCGGAACCATCGACGCCACTTGGCTCGACCACACCGGTCCCACTGCGCCGCCAGATCACTCATCCGATCGCAGAAGCAAGAATCGTCGTGGTACCTTGCGTCACCAACTAGCGTGTGATACAAGGAAGCAGGTGATACACGCAACGAGATTCGACGGCATGAGGAGCACGCGATGGGGAACGAGACCGACAGCCGACTTTCGCAGTTTCGCAAGGGGGTCGTCGAGCTGGCGATCCTGGCGCTGCTGCACTCCGGCGAGGCGTACGGGGGCGAGATCGTCGAGCGGCTCGCGTCGCATCCGGGACTCGCGATCAGCGCCGGAACCGTGTACCCGCTGCTCTCCCGGCTCAAGAAGTCGGGGCTGATCGACTCCGTGTGGCGCGAGTCGCCGGTGGGGCCGCCCCGCAAGTACTACCGGCTCTCGACCGAGGGCGGCATCGAGTTCGCCGCGATGGCCAAGGCGTGGGACGGCGTCACGGATGCGATGGACGACCTGCTCGGAGAGGGGGCGGCACGATGAATCCGCAGGAGCGCGAGGCGGCGGGCGGGCTGACCCCCGAGTCGGCCGAGCTGGTCGAGACCTACTTCGCACGGGTGCACGGTGCGCTGCTCGTGGCCGCCGCGGACGAGTGCGAGGAGACGGTCGACGACCTTCGGGCGCACGTCTACGAGCAGCTCGCCGGCACGGCGGGCACCGCCGCCGACGTGACGCGCATCCTCGCCGAGCTCGGACCTCCCGAGGCGCTCGCGGCGCAGTGCGCCGACGTGGTCTCCGGTCCGGCGCCGTCGACGCCGGAGTCCCGCGACGGTCGCTCGCCGCTCGCCGGCACCTTGCTTGGGATGCCATACGAGCTGCGCGTGCCAACGGCAGAGCGCGTCGCGATGCGCTGGTGGGACCCGATGAACCCGAACATCCTGGTGCCGCGCGTGTTCGGCCTGGGCTGGGACCTCAACCTCGGTGCGGTCGCCGTCAAGCTCTGCCTCATCAAGCCCGACGACGAGGACACCCCCTTCGAGTCGGTACCGGACCGGTGGCTGGCAGTCTCCGCCGTCCTGCCCGTGCTGATGACCCTCGCGCTGGTGACGCTCGTCGCGCTGTTCCAGAGCGCGTTGCCGGCGCAGGTCGCGGTCCACTGGGGCATCAGCGGCGCACCGGACCGCTTCGACTCGAAGGAGTCGGCGCTGATCCTGCCGGTCATCATGACGCTGATCGGTCTGGCGATCCTGGGGAGCGCCTGGCTGCGCCGCCGCCCGCCGCTGCTGCGCGTGGCAGCCGGCGCACTGGCGATGCTGCTCTGCTCGATCTCTACCGCGGCGTACGCACAGGCGGTCGCCACGGCGTACGGCGCGAGCGACATCGGCGTCCTGCTGCCGGTGATGGCCGCTGGCCTGGTGCTGACGTTCGTGATGCTCGTGACCCTCGCACGGATCGGTCGGGCTGCGGAGATGCGGCGCGACTTGGACGGGACATCGAAGAAGGGGAGTGTGTGATGAAGGGGTTCGAGGCTTTGGCGGCGCTACCGGCGTGGGGACTCGCGGCGCTGGGCGTGCTCATCGTGGTGCAGGTGGTGCTCGACGTGTTCGCGTTCGTGGACCTCTACCGTCGCCCGGTCGACCAGCTCACGATCTCGAACAAGTGGATCTGGGTCGCCATCATCCTGTTCATCTCGACGCTCGGCGCGATCCTCTACTTCGTGGTGGGCCGCAAGCCGGCGCCGGTGGTCGAGGTCGCGCCGCAGCGCCCGGCCACGGCGCGTGCCGAGAACGCGGCGGACGCGCTCTACGGTGCCCGGAAGGACGCTGAATCGCGATGAGCGCGGCTGTCGAGATACGCCGACTGACCAAGACCTACGGCCACAAGCGGGCGCTGGACCGCGTCGACCTGCAGGTCGAGGAGGGGTCGATCTTCGGGTTCCTCGGGCCGAACGGGGCGGGCAAGACGACCACGCTGCGCATCCTGACCGGGCTCGCGCGCCCGACCAAGGGCACTGTGCGCGTGCTCGGGCACGACGTCGCGACCGCCGACAACGCGGTGCGGGCGGACATCGGCTTCCTGCCGGACGTGCCCGGCTTTTACGAGTGGATGACCGCCGAGGAGTTCCTGCACTTCGCCGGAGGGCTGTTCGGGATCGGCCGCAAGGTGCTCGACGAGCGCACCGGCGTCCTGCTCGAGCTGGCGGGCCTCACCGGAGTCACCACGCGGATCGGCGGGTACTCGCGCGGCATGAAGCAGCGGCTCGGCGTCGCGCAGGCGCTCATCAACGCGCCGAGGCTGCTCATGCTCGACGAGCCGACCAGCGCGCTCGACCCGATGGGGCGCAAGGAAGTGCTCGACATGCTGCAGTCGCTGCGCGGGCGCACGACGGTGTTCTTCTCGACGCACATCCTCGCCGACGTGGAGCGCATCTGCGACACGGTCGCGATCCTGGACCGGGGCCGCGTGGTCGTGCAGGCGCCGATCGACGAGCTGAAGGCGCGCTACGGCGCGGAGAAGGTCGTCATCGAGGTCGGTGAGGGCGCTGACGAGCTCGCGGAGGCCATCGGCCGCATGGAGTGGGCGACGAAGGTCGAGCGCGACACGAACGGCACCATCTCGGTCACGGTCAGCGACGCGGGGGTCGCGTCGCGCGAGGTCCCCGCGATGGTCGCGGCGCGCAAGCTGCCGCTGCTGAGGATGGAAGCGGGCGAGATGGGGCTCGAGGAAGTGTTCGTGCAACTGGTCGGAGGGGGGCAGCAGTGAACGGGTTCTCGGCGTTCGTCCGCAAGGAAGCGACGGAGATCGTGCGCACGTGGAGGATCTGGGTGCTGCCCGGCATGCTGCTGATGTTCGCACTCACGGGACCGCTGCTGGCCAAGTACACGCCCGAGATCATCGGCGCGGTAGGCGGCTCCCAGGCCGCGGCCATCCTCAAGGCCATCCCGAAGCCGACCTACCTGGACTCCTACGCCCAGTGGGCGAAGAACCTGACGCAGATCGTGCTGTTCGCCGTGATCATCATCTACGGCGGACTCATATCGGGCGAGCGCAAGAGCGGCACGGCGGTGCTGGTCCTGACCAAGCCCGTCTCGCGCACGGCGTTCGTCGTCGCCAAGGCGTTGGTCCACTCGGTGTTCCTGGCCGTGGCCGTCACCGTGGGCACGCTGGTGACGTGGGGCGGGACGGCGCTGGTCTTCGGCAAGGCCGCCGGCGGGCCGCTGTGGTCGTCGGCGATGGCGTGGCTGGCGTTCGGGGTGCTGTTCATCGCGATCATGACGCTGCTCTCGTCGCTGCTGGGCTCGCAGGCCGGCGCGGCGGGCATCGGGCTCGGGGTCTTCGCCCTCATCTCGATCGCCGGGCTCTGGGAGCCGTTGGCCACATACTCGCCCGTCGGCCTGGCGAACGCCCCCATGGTGCTGGCCGCCGGCAAGGAATCGGCGATACTGTGGCCCGTGGTGACATCACTGGCACTGTCGTGCGTGCTCGTCGCGCTCGCGGCATGGGCATTCCGGACGAAGGAGCTGTAGAGGACGTGACGGACGCGCGGGGGGAGATGGACGGGCCGGCGATAGAGGTCAGCGGGCTGTCCAGGTCGTTCGGCCCGCTGGTCGCGCTCGATTCCGTCGACCTCACCATCGCGCGCGGTGCCGTGTTCGGCCTCCTCGGGCCCAACGGCGCCGGCAAGACCACGACGGTCCGCATCCTCAACGGCGTCCTCGATCCGACCTCGGTCACGAAGCTCGAGGTGCTCGGGCGTGACCTTCGACGCGAGGCTGAGGCGGTTCGACCTCAGGTCGGCGTACAGACGGACACCAACCTCTACGAGAGGTTGAGCGCTCGCGAGAACCTGGCGTCGTTCGGTCGCCTCTACGGCATGGACACGCCGTCGTCGCGGTCGCGCGCCGACGAGCTGCTCGAGATGTTCGGGCTCACCGGCCGGGGCGGGGAGCGCGTCGAGCGCTTCTCGAAGGGCATGAAGCAGAAGCTGCTTATCGCGCGCGCCCTCGTGGCCCGCCCGCGGCTCGTGTACCTCGACGAACCCACCGCGGGGCTGGACCCCGAGGCCTCGCACGAGCTGATGACCTACATCACCCGCGTCAGCCGGGAGGCGCACACCACGTTCTTCATCACGTCGCACCGCTTGGACGAGATGGAAGGCGTGTGCACGGGCGTCGCGGTGCTCGACGGTGGCCGCATCCGCGCCGCGGGTCCGCCGGAACAGGTCGCCCGTGCGGCGGTCCCGCGTGTGCGGGTACGTGTGACCCCCGCTGCCGGCTCGCCGATGACCGCCGCCGACCTCTCGGCGCTGCCCGGCGTGAAGGAGGTCCTCTGTCTCGATGGCGGCTTCGCGGCCGACCTGATCGAGGAGGGCGCCGTGCCGTCGTTCGTGCGCGGCGTGGTCGCGCTGCCGTTCGACCTCCTCGGCGTCGCCGAGGAGCCCCCGACGCTTCAGGAGGCGTACCTCGCGCTCGTGGGCAACCACCAGGCGCCGGCCGAGAGGCAGGCGGTCTAGATGCGCTGGAGCCGTGCGTGGACCGTCGCCACGAAGGACATGCGCGAGACGTTCTCGACCGCGCAGCTCGTCGTCCCGCTGATCATCGTCCCGCTCGTCGTAGTGGTGGGCTACCCGTCGCTGTTCCTGCTGGCGCTACGCCTGACGCCGGGGTCGGTGGAGGGGCTGCAGGGCTTCCTCTCGGGGTTCCCCGACTCGGCGATACCGGCGATCCCGCACCTGACCTCGGCCGGACGCGCGGCGTACGTCGCGATCGTCTACCTGTTCGCCGGGTTCTTCCTGCTCGTGCCCGTCATGGTATCGACCGTGGTAGCGGCGAACAGCTTCGCCGGGGAGAAGGAGCGGCGCACGCTCGAGGGGCTGCTCTACACGCCCGTGTCCGACTCGGAGCTGGTCGTCGGCAAGATCTCCGCGGCGTTCGTCCCCACCATCGTCTTCACCTGGGGCTGCTTCGCGGTCTACACCGCGATCGTCGATCTGCTCGGGATCCCGGTCGTCGGGCAGCTGTTCTTCCCGACCGCGAGTTGGTGGGTGTTGATGCTGCTGCTGGTGCCCGCGGTGTCGCTGCTGGTGATCTCGATCGTCGTCCTGATCTCGGCCAAGGCGCGCGGGTTCCAGGAGGCCAACGCGATCGGCGGGTCGGTGATCCTGCCGGTCATCGGGCTGGTGGCGGCTCAGGCGAGCGGCCTGATGGTGCTGTCCTCCGGACTGATCGCCGCGACGGCCCTGCTGTTCGCACTGGTCGACGCCGCGCTGCTCTACCTCATCGTGCGGGTCTTCAAGCGCAGCCGGATCGTGAGCTACCTGCCCTAGGGGCGGACCCGACGCCGCACATCGAAGCGCCCCGATGCCGGACGGCACGGGGCGCTTGCGGTCCACAGGGTGCGTGCGGTTAGATGTAGCGCTTCGCGAGCGCGTCGAGCTCGATGTGGTCGGCCTCGATCGCGGAGACGGCCGTCCAGACCTCGAGCAGCCGCGGCGACGTCGCGCGCTGCGCGAACTCGGCGTACAGGTCGCTGGCGCGGTGCTCGCGGCGCGCGGACTCGTCGATGTCGGCGTCCCACGAGCCCAACTCGTCGCCCGGCTCGCGCAGGTCGGCCGGCTTCGGCTGCTTGGAGAGCTTGCAGAACAGCGAGCAGTGCTCGGTCTCGACGGCGGCGAGACGCTTGTAGGCGTTCGCGAGCTTGCGGTTGTCGTCACGCCGGGCCATGGCCAGGTAGAACCGCGCGTTGGATCGCTCGAGCTCGACGGCGGTGTCGAGGTCGGCGCGCTCGATCTCGGTGAGCTGGACGACGTTGATGTCTTCGGGGAAGTCGGCGGTGTCCACGATCAGGTCGCGGTGGGCGCCGCAGAAGGGGCAGTGGCTCGGGGCCTCGGCGCCGAGGTAGGTCTCGCCGCAGATGCGGCACCGGTACATCTTCATGGTGGGTCCTCCCGATCGGGCGCGAGCGACGGATCCGCCGCTCGGCGGCTTCGTGTGGAGTATACGACCGGTCGCTGTCGTATCCTTGTGCACCGTCGGTCCGGTAGCCGGCACGCAGCCCGTCTCCGACGAAAGCGGTCTTTCCATGCGTGAGCGTCTCCGTCGCGTCCTCGACGTCGTCACCTCCCGGTTGTTCGTTCGGGGGGCCTTCCTGGTCTTCTTCGTGTGGGCGTGCACGCGCCTGGTGGCGTTCGA
>PKWR01000037.1:0-281 GCA_003133285.1 Coriobacteriia bacterium | reverse complement strand
CTTCTGCGGCTGGATCTGCCCGCTCGGGACCGTCTGGGAGCTCGCGGGAGCGCTCGGTCGCCGCACGCTCGGCCGGACGCTGCGCATGCCCAGATGGCTCGACCTGGGGCTGCGCGGTCTGCGCTACGCCTTGGCCGGCCTGCTGATGCTGTGGCTCCTCACGGTGCCTCTCGATCAGGCCGTCGCGTTCCGCCAGCTGCCCTACATGTGGGTCGCGGACATCAAGATCATCCAGTCCCTGATGAGCCCGGTGTTCATCGTGCTCGCCGCGGTGGCGTTCA
>PKWR01000207.1 GCA_003133285.1 Coriobacteriia bacterium | reverse complement strand
TTGAGGATGCCGGGCAGGTTGATGCTCGAGCCGAGGAGGTAGCCGCCCGTGACCGTGTCACGGACGCGATAGACGCCCGCAGGTCGCGGCGTCTGCTTTGTACGCGCGAAGCAGTCCCTTGCGATCGGTCACAGCGAGGCCCCTTCGAGCCAGGCGGGCTCGTCGCCGCGCTTCAGGCACTCGCGGTATTCGACGAGCATGTCGTCCATCTCGCGGTAGCTGGCGACCTCGTTGGCGCGCCGGCGGACCGTTGTGGCCCCCGGCATGCCGGTGATGTACCACGCGACGTGCTTGCGCATGCGGGTGAACGCCTGCTCGCCCCCGAACGCCACGAGCGCCGCGGCGTGCTCGCGCGCCATGTCGATCCGCTCGAACGCGGTGGGCGGGGCGATCTCCTCGCCGCGGTCGAGCAGCGCGCGCGCCTCCCGGAAGATCCAGGGGTTGCCCTGCGCCCCGCGGGCGACCATGACCGCGTCCACCCCGCAGCGCCCGAGCATCGCCTTGGCGTCGGCGGCGCTGAAGACGTCTCCGCTGCCGATGACCGGCACATCCACTGCCGCTTTCACGGCGGTGATCACTTCCCAGTCGGCCGGGCCTCGGTAGAACTGGTCGCGCGTGCGACCATGGACGGTGATCGCCGCAGCGCCTGCCTCCTCCATCGCGAGGGCGAACTCGACGGCGTTCGCGTCGTCGCCGCTCCACCCCTTGCGGAACTTGACCGTCACCGGGACCCCGCACGCCTCGGCGACACGCCGCACGATCTCGGCGGCGAGTCCGGGCGTGCGCATCAGCGCGCTGCCCTCGCCCTTGGAGACGACCTTGGTCACCGGGCAACCCATGTTGATGTCGATGCAGGCGACGTCGGCCCCGTTGCGATCGACGATACCACGCGCCTGCTCGGCCATGATGTCCGGCTCCGCGCCGAAGATCTGCACGGCGCAGGGCACCTCCTCCGGCGCGAAGGTCAACAGCGCCTTGGAGACCTCGCCGTCGGGGTTGTAGTGGAGGCCCTTCGCGCTGACCATCTCGGTGAAGGTCAGCCCGGCGCCCATGCGCTTGCAGATCGCGCGGAACGGCGCCTCCGTGATGCCGGCCATGGGGCCGAGCACCACGTTGCCGGCGGCGAGAAGCGCGCGTATGTCGGTCTGAGGGGTTCGCATAGGCCGATGATAGCGAAGCGGGGTCGCTCGACCCGCCGGCCGACGCCGCGACGCGATCAGTGCTGACCGAGCAGCTCCCCGAGGAGCAGGAACATGATGTCCAGCCCCACCAGCGCCGACGCCCACACGAGCCACGAACGTTCCTGCCTGCGCACGATCGCCAGCAGACCGACGATGCCGGCCGCCAGCCCGCACGCCAGCATCACGACGCTATAGAAGGGCATGACCGCCGCCTGGTACTGCGCGATGACCCCGGACGCTCCCAGCGTCATTGCGATCGCAGCCAAGGTCGCGAACGTGGCGAGCAGCCACACCGCTTCCCACCCCAAGCGGGTCGACGGCAGCGAGAACAGGCCGTGGCCCCGGTGCGGGACGCCCACGACCGCGTGCGTCTCGGACATCACCATCACCCCGTCGTATCGCCGCCTCCGGCCGGAGGCGGCGCCGCGTCAGCCTCGGCGCCGGTGGAGAACACGTCCCCGATCAGGAACACGCCGGCCACGCCGAGCTCGACGATGAGCAGCGTATAGAAGACGAGCGATGCCACCACGGCGGCCCACGCCGCCCCCGTCGGCTCCGCCGCGCCGGAGGCCAGACCCGTGACCACCGCCAGCACCTGTCCCGCGGCCAGCATGCCGACCATCAGCCCCAGTCCCCATCCGATCGGTGCGACGCGCGAGCGCGCGCGCAGCGCGGCCCACAGCAGGAGCGCGCCCGCGACGACCGCGACCGGGAAGAGCTCCGCGGGCATCAGGTAGTCCACCTGGAACTCTCCCCGCCCCAGCATGCGAGGGACGGCCGTCCCCAAGGTGGCGACGATCGGGAACCACGCGAGCACCGTGCCGGCGATGGTCAGCGTCCTGGTCAGTGCGCCTCTCTTCCTCATGACAAGCCACCTCCCCCTCGCTGTGTAGATTCCCTCATCCGCCGGCACGGTACCTTCCGGCTCGAAGAGGGGACTATCTTCTTGCAGGGATCCGACATCCGAGTTCGCCACGGATCGGCGGCGTTCGCCTCTCGCGGCGTGAGGAGATGAGCCACGATGATGTACGGCCCGGGGTATTCCGGCTACGGGTTCATGGGAGGCTGGCTGGGTCCGCTCCTGATGCTGCTCGCCGGTCTCCTCTTGCTCGCCAGCGTCGTGCTGCTCGTTGTCTGGGCCGTTCGCGGCCTGGGGCGCCGCCCCTCGTCCGGCCCGGACCGGATGTCCGGGCCGGCAGGCCATGAGGAGGCCGTGGCGATCGCCAAGAAGCGGCTGGCAGCCGGGGAGATCACCACGGAGCAGTACGAGGAGATCCTCCGGACGTTGGCGGGCTAGCGCTCCACAGACACAGACGGAAGGTCCTGGAGCGACTCGGGAGGAGGGCCCGATGCGCATCGCGATCGCGCTCGCCATCGCCTACCTGCTCGGCTCGGTACTCCCGGCCGACCTGTTCGCGCGGGCACGCGGCATCGACATCCGTGCGGTCGGCACGCGCAACCCCGGCGCCACCAATGCGATGCGCGAGCTGGGAGCGATGCCGGGTCTCGTCACCGGAGCCTATGACACCTCGGTGGGCCTCGTCTCGATGTACCTGGCCTGGCGCCTGGGCCTGTCGGCCGGCTGGATCTACACGGTCGGCCTCACCGCGTTCGTGGGGCACGTGTTCCCGGTCTTCTTCGGCTTCCGCGGCGGCCAGGGCATGGCGGCCGCGACAGGGATGCTCGTGTGGTGCATGGGGTACGCCCTCGCACGGGGATGGATGTCCGCTGCGGGTATCGCCGCGTTGCTCGCGCTGGCCGCGGTCATCTTCGCCGTCACGCGGAGCGCGACCATCGTGGGTGTGTGCGCGGTCCCCGTGCTGGTGGTCGAAGTGCTCCTCGCCCGGCCCGCGTGGGAGTTCAGTCTGTTCATGGTCGTTCTGAGCGCCCTCATCTGGACCACGCAACTGGGCATCGCCCGCCAGGGGCACCTGTTCCGGCTGTCCGGACCGATGCGGGAGCGGGTCTCCCGTCCGCGTGTGCACGCGCGGTAGGAGCCCGCGGAACGGACTCAGATCTCGTAGTCGCAGATGGTCCGGTCGATACGCAGCGGCACGGTGAACTCAGCGACGGCGACATGGTCCGGATGGACCGTGTAGGCGTCGAGCGCCTCACGGTCGGCGAACTCCGAGTAGAGCGCCACGTCCGCCGAGGCGGGAGTGCGGCTGAAGTCGATGCCGACCTCCAGCTTGATGAGCCCGGGGACCAGCCCCTCGAGCGTCTGTAGACGCGCCTTGATCTCGGCCGCGTTCTCAGCAGCGGTCCTGCCCTCGGCCGAAGGCTTCAGTTTCCATACGACGATGTGCCTGATCATGCGCGTGCTCCTTCA
>PKWR01000056.1 GCA_003133285.1 Coriobacteriia bacterium | reverse complement strand
CTGTCGTGGGCGGGAGGCGTCGTGCTCTCGTTCCCGATGAGCTGGGCCCTGGTGCAGATGCTGCAGTCGGCGATCGGCGTTCCACTGACCTACGCGTTCTCGTGGCAGATCGTCGGCCTGTGGCTCGTGGTCGTCTCGGCGATCTCCGCGATGGCGTCGCTGCTCCCGGCGTACCGCGCCTCGCAGGTCTCCGTCCGCGACGCCATCGCGTACGAATAGATAGGTCCCAGCAGCTTGGGGAATACTGAAACCGTGACCGGTGCCATGCCGGTCCGTACCGGCGGGGCGGGTGTCCTGCTCGGCGGACGCGCCAGCGCCCGACGCCTCAGGACGGGCCCCGTGAGGGGGCGTTCTCGATGGCGGATTCCAACGGCGACCCGGGTCCCACCGGCAGCCCTGCGCCGCGGCCGCACGTCGACCTGATCCCGCGCGAGTTCCTTCGGATCATCGCGATCTGGTCCCTCGTGCCCTCGTATCTCCTCGCTGGAGGACTCCTCGGGTATCTCGTCGACCGGTTCACCGGCCTGTTCCCCTACATCACGGGCGTCGGCCTGCTCGTGGCACTCGCGATGGCGGTGCGCGACATATACCGCCTCCACGGCGAGCTCTGACGCGGGCGGGTGGCCGTCATGACGGGTGAGCGCAGCGGTACCGCGTACTCGGCCGGCCTTCTGCGGGAGGTAGCGGGCTGGTCCGTCCCCGTGGCACTAGCGGTCGCGCTCTTCAGCGGCGCCGTCGCGCACGACGTGCGGTTCGCCGTCAGCTGCCTCGTCGGCGCGGCGTTCGACATCGGCACGCTCTACTGGGCTCTACATCGCACGAAGGACGTCGATCCGCACGAGGCGCTCGCCAGCGGCCCGCTCGCGTCCTTCTTCGTCTTCCGGATACTCGGCAAAGGGGCGCTACTCGTGATCGCCGCGCTTCTGCCGCGGTGGCTGAATCTGCTCGGCATGGCCGCCGGCGTCCTGATCGTCGACTTCACGCTCGCGACCGTCGGGTCAGCGGCGGCCGCGTGGCACGCGTTCCGGCCGCACCGCACCGGCGGCTGACAAGCGGTCCTCTAAGGAGGTGGGAGCAGTGCTGACAGGGAACCTGTGGATGGTCGACAGCACGGGGTGGGTGGTCATCATCAACGCCCTCGTGGCGTCGGCGGTACTCGTGGGACTGGGTCGGTTCCTCGCGCGCGGCCGGCTCACCTCCGGCGTGCCTGAGGGGCGCCAGGTGTTCGGCGAGTTCGCGATCAACTTCTTCATCAAGAAGGCGCGCGAGATGTCCGACGCGCACGACCGGGCCAAGATCGTCGGCACCGTCACGCCGTTCTTGGGGACGTTCTTCTTCTTCATCCTGCTGTGCAACCTCTTCGCGTTCCTCCCCGTGCCGGTCGTGAACCGCCCGCCGACGTCGTTCTTCAGCGCGACGCTCGCGCTGGCGCTCTGCGCGGTGTTCGGCAATCTCCTCCTCGCCGCACGTTTCAAAGGCCCCGGCGGCGCGATCAAGCACCTGTTCTGGCCCAACCCGCTGCAGTGGGTGAGTGAGGTCACCGACGTGCTCTCGCTGTCGCTGCGACTGTTCGGCAACATCGGTGGCGAGTACATGACGATCGTGCTCGTCGCGGCGGCGGTGCCCGTCGGGATCCCGCTCATCATCCACGTGCTCGGTCTGATCCCGTCGTTCGTGCAGGCGTTCGTGTTCACGCTGCTGACGGCGAGCTTCCTGGCCGGTGCGATCCATCACGAGGAGCGCGAAGAGAAGGCGAGGCGCCACTGGTTCGGCCGCAGGCGGTCCGAGCCGGCGACGCGGTCGTGACGCTGGGCCGGGTCCTTCACGGGACGCGGGAGAGAAGGAAAGGAGGTCGGGACCATGAACCCCGTCTTTATAGCGTTAGTGGCCATCATCCCCATCGCGGCGGGAGCTGTGGCAGCGGCGTTCGCGATGCGCCACATCTCCGTGACGGCGCTCGAGGGCATGACGCGCCAGCCGGAGATCGCGCCGCAGCTGTTCACGGCGATGCTGATCGGCATGGCCCTCGTCGAAGCCCTCGCCATCTACACGCTCGTCGTCACGCTCGTGATCGCCGGCAAGATCGTGGTCTAGCCGGCGGGCACGGACGGCGGCACGGCTGTTCGGAGGTCCGACCGTGGGCAGCATGAACCCACTCGACCAGATACAGTTCCCGGTCATCCTCGCGATGATGGGCATCGTCGCCGTGACCTACTTCCTGCTTCGCAGGGTGTTCTTCTCGCCCTATGTGGCGGTGATTGAGGAGCGGGAGGCGCGTCTCGAGGCGGCGGAGTCGACCATCGCCGAGGCCGAGCGGATCGTCGCCGAGGCTGAACCCGAGGCGCAGCGCCTTGTGGCGGAGGCGCGCGAGAAGGCCGACGAGCTGCTGCGCCGCACGCGCGAGGAGGACGACGCGTACCGCCGGCAGGCGGTCGAGGCGGCCATGCAGGAGTCGTCGCAGACGCTCGAGCGAGGGCGCGCGGAGGTCGAGTCCGCCCGCGAGGCCGAGGTCGCGTCTTTGCGCGAGCAGGCCATCGAGTGCGTGACGCTCGCGTGCGACAAGCTCCTCGGCTCGTGCGATCCCAACGCGGTGGCGGCGGCGTGCGACAAGCTGCTTGCACGCCGGATGTACTGAAGGAGGGAGGCGCGCGATGTCCGAAGTACTGCACGAGATCGTGACGGAGATCGGCGCCGGACCGGGCGCGTTCGCGATCGAGGTACTGCAGTTCTTCGTGCTCGTGGCGATCGTGTACTTCGTCGCGTTCGGCTTCGGGAGCCGCAAGGGCATGATCTCCAACATGCTCACCGAGCGGCGGGACCGCGTGGCGGCC
>PKWR01000100.1 GCA_003133285.1 Coriobacteriia bacterium | reverse complement strand
GTGGCGATCCTCGACGCGGACAAGTCGGGCTTCCTCCGCAACTTCCGGTCGCTCATCCAGACGATCGGGCGCGCGGCGCGCAACGTCTCCGGCGCCGTGATCATGTACGCCGATGTCGTGACCGACTCGATGGCGCAGGCCATCGACGAGACGAACCGCAGGCGCGCCATCCAGGTGGCCTACAACACCGAGCACGGCATCGAGCCGCAGACGATCCGCAAGGCGATCCACGCGATCGTGGACTACGCGCGCGGGGAACCGGAAGGCCCGGACGCCCAGGAGGTCGCGCGCGAGCTGTCCGCCCTGCCGCGTGACGAGGTCATGCGCCTGCTCGCCTCCCTGGAGGAGGACATGACGAGCGCTGCCGAGAAGCTCGACTTCGAGTCCGCCGCCCGGCTGCGTGACCAGATCGTGAGGCTACGCTCCGAGGTCGACCGCTCGAGCGAGGACGAGGTGCTCGACCGGCTGAAGGCCGGCGCGCGCAAGGGCTCGAGCTACGGGCGGCGCAAGAAGCGCTAGCCGGTCACGCGCGCTCTACGAGCCTACGGCAGCCACTCGTTGTCGAGTCTGGTCACGACGCCGTGCTTGACGGTGACCTTGTAGGGGTTGTGCCGGATCATCGCGTCGCTCGGCGCGGACGACCACTTCGTGCGGAAGGCGAGCGGCTTGAGCGGAGCACTCAGTGACGCCCCGCCCTCGATCAGGTACCGGCAGGGGCACGTCTTCGCCAGTGGGAACACCCGCAGCTTCGGATTGTTGTTGGTGATCTTCCAACCGCCCTCGGGGTCCTCGCCGATGATGATGTAGTCGACGGTGATATACACATAGCCGCTCTTCACGACCATCTTCGTCATCCACGCGAAGTTCGTCCCCGTTTCGTCGGGCCCCGGCGTGTAGGGGAGACCGGCGGGCGCCGCCGACGGGGCGACCGTGGGCTCGATCGTCGGCGTCGCGCCGGTCGGCGGCGACGTGGTCGCGACGGTGGGGGTGGGAGTGACCGTCGCGGTCGTCGCGGTCGGGGAGACGGGCGGCGCCGGCGTGCGCAGGAGCCACAGCGCGCCGCCCACGACGATCGCCACCACGAGCAGCATCGCCAAGGATGTCCAGATCTGTGCGCCGCGTCCCGTATCGGGCTGCTTCGGCCGATCGCTCATGACGGGTCCTCCCCCTCACAGAGGTGGCGCCCTCGCCGGGCGGCACTCCTGCATGGAGTATTCCCGCCTCCGGTACGTTGCCATCCACGGCGCGTTGCGGTACAAGGTTCATATGAGCAATCACTCAGATGAACATATCGCGTCCGCGGGCGAATGCGCCGCCCGGATCGTGGACGCCGAGGCGGTGGAGCGGGTCTCGTCCGCGCTTCCCGCGGAGGCCGAGCGCGAACGCCTGGCCGACGTCTTCCGCGCGCTCGCGGACCCCACGCGGATCCGCCTGCTGCTGGCGCTGTCGCGTGAGCACCTATGCGTGTGCGACCTGGCCGAGGTGGCGGGTGTGAGCGAGTCCGCCGTCTCCCACCAGCTGCGCATGCTCCGCGACCTGCGGCTCGTCGACTGGGAGCGTGACGGCAAGCGTGCCGTCTACCGGCTCGCGGACGACCACGTGCGCGACCTGCTCGCGATCGGCCTGGCGCACGCCGGGGAGGGCTCGCGATGACCTCACAGCCGTCGCGGGTCCGCTGGAGGGTCACCGGGCTCGATTGACCCGACTGCACACGGACCGTGGAGATGTCCGTACGCAGCGTCGAAGGAGTGGTCTCGGCCGACCTCGCGTTCCCGTCGGGGGTGCTCACGTTCGAGTTCGACCCCGCCCTCGACCCGCGCAAAGGCGTCGAGGCGGCCGTTCGCGCCGCGGGTCACGGGCTGGAGACCGGAGAGCCGGTCGCCGGCTCGACGTCCGCGCCCGCGAAGCGACTCGACCTGCACCTGATCACCGTCGGCATATCGGGCGCGCTCATCGCGCTCGGGCACCTGCTGGACGTGTTCCGGATCGGCTCGGGCCCGTGGGGCCCCGCGTCGTGGGTCTTCGTCGCCGCGGCCATCTCCGGCGGTGTCATCACCTCGAGGCGCGCGTGGATCTCGTTCCGCACGCTGCGCCTCGACATCAACGCGCTCATGACGCTCGCGGTGGTCGGCGCGATCGTGCTCGGCGACTTCGCCGAGGCCGCGACCGTCATCTTCCTGTTCTCGGTGGGGCAGCTGCTCGAGAGCCGGGCGCTGGAGCGGACGCGCCGCTCGGTGCGCGACCTCGTGTCGCTCGCCCCCGCGCTCGCCCGGGTGCGGCGCGACGGGAGCGAGCTCGAGGTACGGTTCGCCGACGTCGTGGTGGGCGACATCCTCGTCGTGAAGCCGGGGGAGCGCATCGCGCTCGACGGCGTCGTGGTCGAGGGCAGCTCCGCCGTCGACGAGGCGCCCATCACGGGCGAGGCGGCGCCGGCGGACAAGCAGCCCGGTGACCGCGTGTTCGCCGGTTCGCTCAACGCTTCGGGTCTCCTTGAGATCGAAGTCACGGCCGGGCGCGAGGACTCGACGCTCGCCCGCATCGTCTATCTGGTCGAAGAGGCGCAGTCGCAGCGCGCCCCGTCGCAGCGGCTCGTCGACTCGTTCACGCGCTACTACACGCCGATCGTCGTGGTCGGCGCAGTGGCCGTCGCGGTCGTCCCGCCGCTGTTCGGTCTCGGCTCGTGGCACGAGTGGGCCTATCGCTCGCTCGTGGTGCTCGTCGCCTCGTGCCCGTGCGCGCTCGTCATCTCCACGCCGGTCGCGATCGTGTCGGCCATCACGCGCGCCACCCGCGACGGCGTGCTCGTGAAGGGCGGCGCGCACCTGGAGACGGCGGCGCGGGTCCGTGCGATCGCGTTCGACAAGACGGGAACGCTCACGTGCGGACGGCCCGAGGTCACGGATGTCATCCCGCTCGGCGAGGGTGGCGCCGCGCGTGTGCTGCAGCTGGCCGCCGCCCTCGAGGCCGGATCGAACCACCCCCTCGCCGAGGCGGTGTTGCGGGCCGAGGGGTCGGCAGCGGGCCAGCGCGTGGCGCGCGACCTCACCGACGTGGCGGGCCGTGGAGTGCGTGCCCGCATCGACGACGCGACCTACTCGATCGGCAGCCCCGCATTCGCCCGCGGCGAGGGCGCGCTCGACGACGAGACGGAGGCGCGCGTCGAGGAACTCGAATCGGACGGCAAGACCGTGCTCGTGTTGTTCGGCGAGCGGGTGGCGCTGGGACTGATCGCCGTCGCGGACGGCGTGCGTCCCGAGGCGCCGGGAGTGGTGCGCCGGCTGCTGCGGAGCGGCATCGAGCACGTCGTGATGCTGACCGGCGACAACGAACGGACCGCCGCGGCCGTCGCCGCACACGCGGGGCTGAGCGAGTTCCGCGCGCGCATGATGCCTGACCAGAAGATGGACGCCGTGCGCGAGCTGCGTGCGCGCTACGGGACCGTCGCCATGGTGGGGGACGGCGTCAACGACGCGCCTGCCCTGGCCCTGGCCGACCTCGGCGTGGCGATGGGCGCGGTCGGGTCCGATACCGCGCTCGAGACGGCCGACGTCGCGTTGATGGCGCCCGACCTGCACGCCCTCCCCGGTTTCTTCGACCTGGGCCGTCGCACCGTGGCCATCATCCGCGCCAACGTGGTCTTCTCGGTCGTCACGAAGGGGATCGTGCTGGTGCTGGCGGTCACCGGGTACGCCCCGCTGTGGCTCGCGGTCTTCGCCGATATGGGCGTCTCCCTGCTCGTCACGTTCAACGGGCTGCGCCTCCTGCGCGCTCGCACGGCTCACGCCGCCTGAGCCTCGTTGCTCCATGACATATCGCGTGATGGCAATCGCGACGACGATGCGCGATGCTGCTGAGAAGGCAAGGACGATCTGAGGGGGCGCTCCCAGGATGGCGGACTTCGATCCCATGAAGTTCTTCGCTTTGTGGATGTTCACGCACGAGCAGGCGGACGACCTGATGATGCAGTCGGTCGAGCGCGGCAAGGCCGTGGCAGGCGAGGGGATGTCGGGCGGTGCAGACGCCTTCACCGACGGCTTCATGGCGATGGTCGCCGAGGAGAAGGCCCGCCTCAAGGAGGAGATCGCGTCGGGCCACGCCGACGAGGTCGCCGGCGAGGGCGACGAGCGTCTCGATGAGCTGAAGTTCGAGGTCGCGGAGCTTCGGGGCCGTCTCGACCAGATGCAGACCACGCTCGACGCGATCGCCGCCCACCTGGGCGCCAAGGGGGCGTAGCCGCGATGTCCGCGCGTTCGGGCCGCGTCACCGGCGCGCTGGTGAGTGCCGCCCTTCGAGGCGCGCTGCGCTCGCGCTTCGGGCTCATCTCAGCGGCCGAACGGCGCGCCGTCTTCGCCGTCGAGTGGCGCCGCGCGTTCGAGGAGTTGGGCGGCGCATTCCTCAAGCTCGGCCAGATGATCTCGGTCCGTCCCGACGAGTTCGGCGACGAGCTCGCCGGCGAGATGGAGCGGTTGCGCGACCAGGTCGCTCCCGTNNCCCGGTGGCGTCGCTGTACGCCTCGATCGACGAGACGCCGCTCGCCTCAGCGTCCGTCGCCCAGGTGCACGCCGCCGTCCTCGCAGCGTCGTACCGTCCCGTGTGGGGCGAGGTGCTGCCCGCTGGCGCCGAGGTCGTCGTCAAGGTCATCCGCCCGGGTGCCGCCGACGCGCTGCGGGGCGACATCGCCGAGGCGCGCCGCCTCGGGCGAAGCGTCCTCATGCGGCGGCTGCTGAAGGGCGTCGACCTGGACGCCCTGCT
>PKWR01000041.1 GCA_003133285.1 Coriobacteriia bacterium | reverse complement strand
CGCCGGCGCCGTGGATCAACGTCATGGCGAGCGCGGAGTTCGGCTGCCTGGTGTCCGAGGCGGGCGTCGGCTGCACGTGGGCGATGAACAGCCACGAGAACCGCATCACGACCTGGAACAACGACGCCGTCAGCGACGGCTCCGGAGAGAACTTCTACCTCCGCGACGAGGAGACCGGCGAGTTCTGGAGCCCGACGCCGCTACCGGCGCCGGCTCCGGGCACCTATACCATCACCCACTCGCCGGGCTGCACGACCTTCCACCACGTCTCGCACGGCATCGAGACCACGCTCGAGTGGTTCGTGGCCGCCACGGAACCCGTCCGGTTCGTCCGCGTGAAGCTGCGCAACACGACCGACCGCGAGCGCCGGCTCACGGTAACGCACTTCGTGGAATGGGCGCTCGGCTCCTCGCGATCGGCGGCACAGCAGCGGGTCGTGACGCGCTTCGACCCCGAGGCAGAGATGCTGACCGCGCACAACTGGTTCAACCAGGACTTCCCGGGGCGCCCAGCGTTCCTCGCATGTGACCGCCCGCTGCACTCGTGGACGGCGAGCCGCACCGAGTTCGTCGGACGCAACGGACGTTCGGCGGACCCTGCGGCCATGCACCGCGCGTCGCTCGGCGGTGCGTCCGGTCGGCACCACGACAACTGCGGCGCTCTGATGGTCGAGCTCGAACTCGCGCCCGGCGCGGCGAGCGAGACGGTGTTCCTGCTCGGGCAGACGGAGACGCTCGAACGCGCGCGGGAGCTGGTCGCCACGTACCGCGAGCCGGGCGCGACCGCCGGCGAGCTTGAAGCGGCACGCCGGCAGTGGGAGGACCTGCTGTCGACCGTGCAGGTCAAGACGCCGGACCAGCGCCTCGACCTCATGTTGAACCGCTGGCTGCTCTACCAGGTGACCTCGTGCCGGGTCCTCGGGAGGACGGCCGCCTACCAGAGCAGCGGGGCGTTCGGCTTCCGCGACCAGTTGCAGGACGTGCTCGCGCTGCTCGTTGCCCGTCCGCAGATGGCCCGCGACCAGATCGTCGACGCCTCGCGCCGCCAGTTCCCCGAGGGCGACGTGCTCCACTGGTGGCAGCCCTACTCGGGCCGTGGCGTGCGCACCCACATCGCCGACGATCGCCTCTGGCTGCCCCTCGTGGTCGCCGCGTACCTGCGGGTGACAGGCGACGAGAGCGTGCTGCGCGACGTGACGCCGTTCCTCGGAGGACAACCGCTTGCGACGATGCAGGAGGACGCCTACGTCCAGCCGCCCGTCTCCGAGCAGAGCGCCGACGTCTACGACCACTGCGTGCGCGCGATCGACTGCTCGTTGCGCACCGGGGAGCACGACCTTCCCCTCATGGGCGGGGGAGACTGGAACGACGGCATGAACCGCGTCGGGCACGAGGGTCGCGGCGAGAGCGTATGGCTCGCGTGGTTCACCGGCTACGTGCTGGAGCAGTTCGCACCCATCGCCGCCCGGCGGGGAGACACCGAACGGGCCGAGCGCTATGCGGCCCAGGCGGCCGCATTCGCCAAAGCCGCGGAGGAGCACGGGTGGGACGGCTGCTGGTACCGTCGTGCGTACTTCGACGATGGCACGCCTCTCGGCTCACGGGACTCGGTGGAGTGCCGCATCGACGCGATCGCTCAGGCGTGGGCGACGATCTCGGGGCTGGGCGACACCGAGCGCGCGCAAGACGCATTGCAGGCCGTGCAGGAGAAGCTGGTGCGCCGGGAGGACGGTCTGATCGCGCTGCTCGAACCGCCCTTCGACACATGGGCGAAGGACCCGGGGTACATCAAAGGCTACGTTCCGGGCGTTCGGGAGAACGGCGGCCAGTACACGCACGCGGCGATCTGGGTGATCCTCGCGTACCTGATGCAGGGCGACGGCGACGAGGCCTTCGGCCTCCTGAACATGGTGAACCCGGTGTCCCACGCGCTGGACGCGGTCTCGGTGAGTCGCTACAAGGTCGAGCCCTACGTGGTGGCGGCGGACGTCTATGCGGTCGAACCGCACGTCGGGCGCGGTGGCTGGACCTGGTACACCGGCGCGGCTTCGTGGTTCTACCGCGTGGCGCTCGACAACCTGCTCGGCCTGCGCGTCGAGGACCGCGCCGGGCAGCCCACGCTCATCGTCGACCCGTGCATCCCCAAGGCGTGGCCGAGGTACGAGATGACGCTGCGTCGTGACGGCGGGACCTGGCGCATCCGCGTCGAGAACCCCCGCGGCGTCAATCGGGGCGTGGCGCGCGTGACGCTCGACGGGCGAGACCTTCCGAGCTTGGAGGTCCCGCTCTGGGCCGGGGGGGAGCACGACGTGGTCGTCACGCTGCTCGGGGGCTGACCGCACGCGATCGCGCGGCCGGACGGGTGATGTCGAGAGGGATCGTGGATGCGGCCCTCCCCGGAAGACGGGGAGGGCCGCTCTGTCGTCGACGGACCGCTACCCCTCGGGAGTCTCGCGCTTCCTCGGGCTCGCCGCTGCCGTGTCGTCCTCCTCGTCGAGCTTGTCGTCGATGCCGTCCTTCAGGGCCTTCGCGGACTTCCCGAGCATCTGCGCGATCTTGGGCAGCTGGCTCGGCCCCATGGTCACGAGCACGATGATCAGGACGATGATGAGGGTCTTGTCGAGGCTCATGGTTTACTCCTTCGGTCTAGCGGCGGCGCTTTGGGCGCTGCGGTGGCTTGACGGGGCGCGGGGCGGCCGCGCTCTCGTCGCGGTCTCTGATCTCACGCATCGTCTCCTGGGATGCGGCGGAGAACCTGCTGAAGAGGATCGCGGCCACGATCGCGAAGAGCGCATCGACCGCCTCCGGGCGACGTCGGGACGGACGAGGCGGGCTCCGTATCCGGTGGATCGGATGGCGCGGAGCACCGTCCGAGGGCCGATCTGCTGTTCGTCGTAGAGGACCGAGACCAGCCCCAGCGAGCGGACGGTGGCAACGTCGGCGATCCCGGCGAGCATTCTGAGCACGGCTTCGACCAGCGACACGTCATCGGGGGTCTCTACACCGGTTGTGGTGATATGGATGGCCTGCATGAGGACTCCTCTGCCACGGGCGGATGGGCTACGTGAGCGCATCCGTGCGTGGCTGTCCCCGGGCCAGCGAGCAGCCGTGCGGTTCGCCCGGCGTCCAGGCGCGATGCCCGGTCGCGATCCGGCTGCCGGCTCCCGTGTCGCCGGGGAGTGCCCTCGCCGCTACCGCCAGGGACGTCGGCTGCTCGCCGGCGCCCGCCTTGGCGATGCGCGCGAGTATGTGCGGCGGCTCCGATCGTGAGGCGGCCCCGTTCCGTGCGCTCCCCGCGGTCACCGCGGGAGCGCTGCTCGCCCGGAGGGGGCGCGCAGTCGCCGGGAACGGGACGACGAGGCACGCGAACAGCATCGCCGCCGACGTGAACCCTGCAGTCGCTGCGACCGCGATCTCCGACCGCAGGGGAATCGAGCGGCTGTGGCGCTTCACGGTTCGTTGCCTCCCTTGAGGATGACCGGTGGCGGAGGACGCTTGCCCGATGTCCTTAAGACTGACCCACGTTCGTGGGCAGGGCATCCTCCCGTTGAGGCGTTTCCGTGTAGTCCCCGTGTACTACGAGGTCTCGGGCGCGTACGCCGCGAGGGCTATCGGTCGGGACCTCGCGGAACGGCCTCGCAGCTCCCTCAGAGCCTGACGCGCCGCCGCCTCCGCACCGTTCGCCCTGTCGCAGATGCCTCGCGCACGGTATCGTGCATAGGAGCCGCGTGATTCTGTATGCCGCCAAGGAGGATCCCGAATGATGAAGGTCGCAGTGTGGGGTACGGGAATGATGGGCCAGGGGCTTCTCGGGTTCATCCTCGATCGTCCGCAGGACATCGAGCTGGTGGGCGCGATCGACATCAGTCCCGCCAAGGAAGGAATGACGGTCGGTTCGCTACTCGGCCGCGAGTGTGGCGTCAAGATCACGAGCGACTCCGCGGCCGTTCTCGCGCTGAAGCCCGACGTCGTCTGCGTGCTCACCGCGAGCAACCTGCACGAGATCACCGGACCGGTCACGGCCGCGATCGAGGCCGACTGCGACGTCATCGGCATCGCCGAGACACTGTCGTACCCGTGGGCGAGCGACCCCGAGTGGGCCGACCGCATCGACGCGCTGGCACGCGAGCACGGCGTCAGCGTCCTCGGAACCGGCATCAACCCCGGCTTCGTCCTCGACGCGCTGCCGATCATGCTCAGCTCGGTGGGCCTGCGCATCGACCGCGTCGAAGCCTCGCGTATCAACGACCTGTCTCCGTTCGGCCCCACGGTCATGCAGAGCCAGGGCGTCGGCACGACGGTCGAGCAGTTCGAGGCGGGCATCGCCGACGGCTCGATCGTTGGCCACATCGGTTTCCACGAGTCCATCGGCCTCATCGGCTACGCGCTCGGGTGGGAGATCGACGACATCGTCGAGACGCGCGAGCCGATCGTGAGCACGGTCGAGCGCTCCACGCCGCACGTCCATGTGGCTCCCGGCGACGTCGCCGGCTGCCGCCACATCGCGCGCGCCTACAGCAAGGGCGAGCTGAAGATCGAGCTCGTGCACCCGCAGCAGATCCACCCGCACCTCGAGGGGATCGACACGGGCGACTTCATCCACATCGTCGGCGAGCCCGACATCCACCTCGCCAACACGCCGGAGATCCCCGGCGGCAAGGGGACCTATGCAAGCATCGGGAACTACCTCCCGCTCATCGGCTCGGCGCGGCCCGGCATCGTGACCGTCGTCGACATGCCGCTGCCGCGCTTCTGGTCACCCACGGTCTAAGGACAACTGCGATGGAAGACACCACACGCTGTGCGCCGGGCGACTGGGTCGAGGTCGAGAGCGTCCTGCTCGAGCCGGCCGATCGCGCAACGAACCTGCCCGAGGACACCGCCGCCCAGCCGCTCCGCATGTGGGTGAAGGGCTTCGCCCGCACCGCCGCCGCCGTCGGCGACGAGCTGACGGTCGAGACGATGACGGGCCGCGAGGTGACCGGCACGCTCTCCGAGGTCAACCCCGGCTACTTCCACACGTTCGGCAAGCCGGCGCCCGAGCTCACGGCCGTGGGCCGCGACCTGCGCGCCCGTGTGGCCGCCTACCGGAAGGCGGGTGGCTGACATGGCCGGCAGGACCGAGGCGATCCTGGCCCGCAAGGGCGAGATCATGAAGCGGGCGCTGGGCATGGACTACGCGCAGTTCGAGCGCAGCCCGATCGCGTTCGACTACGAGGCGATGATGGCCGCCCATGGCTACTCGCTCGACGAGATCATCCGCATCCAGCTCGCCGGGGGCGTCGGCAAGACGCCGCTGCTCGAGCTGCGCAACCTCACGGACCTGATCCGCTCGTACGCCGAGCCCGGCCACGGCGCGCGCCTGTTCGTGAAGGACGAGGCCGCCAACATGGCAGGCTCGTTCAAGGACCGTCGGGCAAGCATCTCCATCCACGCGGCGAAGGAGAAGGGCTACGCGGGAGTGATCGCCGCGACCTCCGGCAACTACGGCGCCGCGGTGTCGAGTCAGGCGGCGCGCGCGTCGCTGAACTGCATCATCGTGCAGGAGGCGTTCGACTCCCGGCACGTCGGCCAGCCCGAGATCATCGAGAAGTCGCGCATCTGCGAGGCATTCGGCGCCGAGGTCGTGCAGCTGACGGTCGGCCCCGAGCTCTTCTCGCACATGCTGGAGCTACTCGACGAGACCGGCTACCTCGCGGCCTCGCTCTACTCCGCGTTCGGCATCTCCGGCATCGAGTCGCTCGGATGGGAGCTCGCCGAGGAGATGACCGCGCTCACCGGCGCGCCGCCGACTCACGTGGTCGTCACGCATGCGGGCGGCGGCAACACCACCGGCACGGCGCGCGGGCTGCGTCGTGCGGGCGCAACCTCCACGCAGGTCGTCAGCGCGAGCGTCGACCTGTCCGGCCTGCACATGGCCAGCGACACCGACTTCAACCGCAAGAGCTTCACCACCGGCCACACGGGCTTTGGCGTGCCGTTCGCCACCTGGCCGGACCGCGCCGACGTGCCGCGCAACGCCGCGCGCGCGCTGCGCTACATGGACCGCTACCTCACCGTGACCCAGGGCGAGGTCTTCTACGTCACCGAGGCGATGGCCAAGCTCGAGGGCCTGGAGCGCGGACCGTCAGGCAACACCGCGATGGCCGCGGCGATGTCGCTCGCGCGCGACCTTCCGCGCGACGCAACGGTCGTCGTCCAGGAGACCGAGTACACGGGCGCGGGCAAGCACCACTGGGCCCAGCTCAACTTCGCGCGCGCCAACGGCGTTGAGGTCCGCGCCGGCGACCCGACCGAGAGCGTTCCCGGCAAGAGCATCGTGATCCCCGAGCGTCCCGAGCAGATCCGCGCCAAGGACTTCGACCTGGGCAAGATGCGCCGCAGCTACGTGCGCAACGCCCTCGCGCACGCCGGCGAGGGCTACGCGCCCACGAGCGAGGACATCGAGTTCCTCGCCGCCGACACACACAGCGACGCCGAGAGCGTCGAAGCGATCATCGCAGCACTCAAGGAGGCCTGATCATTTGGCACGCGAAGACACCTTCCGCCAGGCGCGAGAGCATCTGACTGAGCTGAGCGACGAGGAGCTCGAAGCGNNTGCGAGCAGCGCGGGCTGCTCGGCCACGGGGCCGGCAACGTCGTGCTGTACTGCTCGCAGGAGTGGGGCTGCAGCGCGACCGAGGCGGCCGCGCGGCTCGCACTCACGGGCGGCACCGGCTGGGAGACCGTCGAGTCGAAGTGGGGAGGCGCGCTGTGACCGACGACACGATGCAGCCGCTCCTTCCCAACGAGAAGCTGGACGTCGCCAAGTTGCTCGAGGGCCTGGAGCACTACCGTCCCCGGCGCAGCGGGTGGCACTGGCGTGAGCCGGTCGCCGACCAGCGCCTCTTCGAGTTCGACTACAAGCAGACCTCCAAGGGCCTGAAGAACAGCATCCCGCTGCCGGCCGCGCACTACTTCGGCAACATCGACCCGCAGCCGGACTGCGTCGTCACCACCGAGATCGCCTCCGGTCGCGTCGAGGACGACATCCGCCGCATGCGCATGGCAGCGTGGCACGGCGCCGACCACATGATGGTCATCCGCACGGCGGGCCAGAGCCACATCGACGGGCTCATCGAGGGCACGCCCGAAGGGACGGGCGGCATCGCCGTGACGCGCAAGCAGGTGCGCCTCACGCGCAAGGCGCTCGACCTGATCGAGGACGAGGTCGGCCGCCCGGTCAACTTCCACAGCTACGTGAGTGGCGTGGCGGGCCCCGAGATCGCCGTCATGTTCGCCGAGGAGGGCGTCAACGGTGCCCACCAGGACCCGCAGTACAACGTTCTCTACCGCAACATCAACATGTTTCGCAGCTTCGTCGACGCGGCAGTGGCCAAGCACGTGATGGCCTCAGTGCGCATGCTGCAGATCGACGGCGCTCACAACGCCAACGCCATGTCGATCAAGGCGTGGAAGATCATGCCGGAGCTCCTCGTACAGCATGCGATCAACTGCGCGTTCTCGGTGGCGGTCGGCATGCCGAAGGAGGACATCGCGCTCTCCACCGTGCCGCCCGACGCAGCCCCCGCACCCTGCATGCGCATGGACCTGCCGTACGCCGTCGCGCTGCGCGACCTGTTCGGCGAGTACAAGATGCGCGCACAGCAGAACACCCGCTACATGGAGAGCGACGGCCGCGACGCGACCGTCTCGCACGTGATGAACCTGATGATCTCGCGGCTGACGAGCGCGGACATCCAGTCGACGATCACGCCCGACGAGGGCCGCAACGTACCGTGGCACTACAACAGCGTGCACGCGGTCAACACCGCGCGGCAGTCGCTCGTGGGAATGGACGGTCTGCGCGAGATGGTGAAGATCGACCGTGACAATCCCGAGCTCAAGGCGCGCGTGCGCGAGATCAAGGAGCGCGCGGTACTCTTCCTCGAAGCGATGGTCCGCGACGGCGGGTACTTCGCCGCGGTCGAGGACGCCTACTTCGTCGATTCCGGCGAGTATCCCGAGACCAACGACGACGGTATCGTGCGGCACGCCGCCGGCGGCGTGGCCGCGGGGACGATCGTCGAGCGGGCGGATGACTACCTGGCGCCGGTGTGCCACCACTTCGGCGTGAACCACCTGCCCGATGGCCTCGAGCGCGCTTGCGACCTCATCGGCGGCTGCACGCTGTGCGATCACGACAAGGTGCCGTACATCGACGAACTCGACCCCGAGGACAACGTCGGCGTGCGTCTCGCGGTCACGGCCGAGTTGCGCGAGCGGGGACTCATCAAACCCGAGGTGCAGTGGGCGGGCGACGGCATCGTCGTCGTCACGATGTTCCTGCCCGTGGGCGAGCGCGTCGCCGAGGCCGCAGCGCTCGAGTTGGGCCGTGCGATGAACCTTGCCGATCCCGAGGTCATCCACAAGCAGGTGATGCATCCAGCGGAGGGCACGCTGATCGAGCTCAAGGGCCGCTTGGATGTGGCGATCGACCCCGTCGAGCTGGTGATCCCTGAGCCGCCGGAGTCGCTCTCCGACGAGGAGATCCGCGAGTTCGTCGCGGAACGCGGGCTGCGCTGCGTCGCGGCGACCGTCGGCATGGACGAGCACTCGGTCGGCATGTACGAGATCCTCGACATCAAGCACGGCGGCCTCGAGAAGTGGGGATTCACCTGCGAGCACCTCGGCACCTCCGTGCCGGTCGAGAAGCTGCTGGACGCCGCCATCGAACACGGGGCCCAAGTCGTGCTCCTCTCGACGATCATCAGCCACGGCGACATGCACCGCCGCAACATGGAGAAGCTCGCCGACCTGGCTCAGGAGAAGGGTGTCCGCGACAAGCTGCTGCTCATCGCCGGCGGAACCCAGGTCACCGACGAGCTCGCCCGGTCGTGGGGCATGGACGCCGGCTTCGGGCGCCGGACCCACGGCATCGACGTGGCCTCCTTTGTCGTCAAGAACATGCGCGAACGGGGCATGTGAGAGAGATGACCACGCTCCGCACCATCGACGCGCTCGTCGCCGAGGTCGGTTCGACCACGACCACGGTGACCGCGTTCGACGGACTGGGTGGATGGCCCGACACGGAGCCCCGGCTGCTGGGGCAGGGCGTCGCGCCCACGTCGGTCGCGGCCGGTGACGTCACCATCGGCGTCGACGCCGCGCGGGCGGACCTCGAGTCGCGGCTCGGGCCGTTGGAGCCTGGCGTCACGCTCGCCACCAGCTCGGCAGCGGGCGGGCTGCGCATGACGGTCCACGGGCTCACGCAACGCATGACGGCGATGGCGGCGCAGGAGGCCGCGCTCGGTGCGGGCGCGGTCGTCGAGTTCCAGACCTCCGGGCACCTGCGCGACCACGACCTCGCGCGCATCGCGACGGCGCGTCCGAGCCTGGTGCTCCTCGCGGGCGGCGTTGAGGGCGGCGACGTCGAGACCGTGCTCTTCAACGCCCGTCGGCTCACTGAGCTCGAGATCCGGCCTATCGTCGTGTACGGCGGCAACTCGCAGGGCGCGGACGAGGCGCGCGCGATCCTCGAGGGCGCGGGCTTCCGGGTCCGCGTGACCGCCAACGTCTACCCCGGCATCGACGAGCTCGACATCGTTCCCGCGCGCGCCGTG
>PKWR01000010.1 GCA_003133285.1 Coriobacteriia bacterium | reverse complement strand
CACGTGATGACCCAGGCCGATCTCGATGTCGGCATGGTCACGAACGTCGCGACCGGCCACGGGTTCTTCGGTCAGACGCCGGTGAACTCCAACCAGGCCACGGCGACCGTCACCGCGGTCCCCGCGCCGGCGCTCACCCTGGCGAAGTCGGCCAGTGCGACCACCTTCACGGTCGACCAGACCATCACCTACACCTACACGCTCACCAACTCCGGCAACGTGACGCTCTTGGCGCCGTTCACCATCACTGACGACAAGGTCACGGTCGCTCCGTCGGCGGCGAGCGTCCTGCTCCCGGGCGACTCGATCACCTTCACGGCGACCCACGTCATGACCCAGGCCGACGTCGATGCCGGATCGGTCACGAACCTGGCGACCGGCCACGGCTTCTTCGGCACCACGCCGGTGAACTCCAACCCGGCCACGGCGACCGTGAGGGCGGTCCAGACGCCTGCGCTGACGATCGACAAGTCGACGACCACGGACAGCTACACCAACATCGGCGACGTCATCGACTACAGCTACACGGTGACGAACTCCGGCAACGTCACGCTGAGCGGTCCGTGGATCATCCACGACGACAAGGTCGCTGCGGTCGACGTGAGCTCGGCGCCGGCTTCGCTTGCCCCCGGCGCGTCGTTCACCGTGACGGCGAGCTACGTGGTCACGCAGGCCGACCTCGACGCCGGTGATGTGATCAACGTCGCGTATGCCACGGGCGTGTTCGACGAGACCCCCGTGACGTCGCCGACCGACACGGTCAGCGTTCCCGAGATCCTGCCGTTCACCCCGCCCGACCTGGCAGTCACCAAGGCGGCCTCGGTCGCGACGGCCGACGCGGGCGATCTCGTGACCTACACGCTCGAGTACTGGAACGTATCGGGTGACTCCGCGACGGACTTCACGATCACCGACACCTACGACAGCCGCTACATGACCGTGGTCAACGCCGCGGGTGGCGACACCTCCGAGGTCGGCACGATCGTGTGGACCATCGCCGGCCCGCTCGCCGTCGAGGACGGCGTGCAGACGATCACCTACACGATGCGTGTGAAGTCCGAGATGCCGTCCGGCACGACGCACGTGAAGAACACCGTCGTCATCTTCACCGAGGACGACACCGACACCTCGAACAACACCGCCAGCGAAGTGGTCGACGTCGCCGAGGAGCTCCCGTTCCTGCCGTTCACCGGCGGACCGCTCTCACAGCTGTCGCTCTACTCGCTGCTGACGGCCGCGGCCGGCATGGCCCTGCTCCTCGAGCTGCGCCGCACCCGCAAGGCATGACGCAAGCCCGTTCAGGTCGCCGAAGTCGTCGGGCCTGAAAGGGAGAACGCACCGGGAGGGACCGCCACAAGTGGCGGTCCCTCCCTTCGAGCATCCCCGACTGTCCGTGCGCTACTTGAGGTAATCGGCTGCGTTGTGCGGCGGGACGCTCTCGCGCCAGTCGATCTTGCCGTTGTCGCGCCAGTCGATGATGTGCCAGATCTCATGCTTCAGGATCCGCGAGATGGATGCGGTGTGCCTGGTGCTTATCAGGATGCGGCCCCGGGTGAAGTAGGAGACTGCCTGGTACCCGCCCGGCGTCGTGCCCATCTCAACAGTGACGCCGTCGAGGTACTTGTACGTCGCCTTGAGCGAAGCGAGGACGGACCGCGCGGTGCTCAGGTCGCTGGAGCTCGAAGCGACAGAGACGGACTTCGCGGCAGTCGTGGTCGCCGCGACCTTCTTGACCGCAGACGTGACTGCCGCACGCTTGGTGGACGAGCGCTTCGTGGCCGGCCGGGTCGCAACGGTGGCGATCTTCGCGGTGATCACGGCGGTCGCGGTGACCGGCGGCGCAGCCAGCGCCTTGGGGTCGGCGACGGTGGGCGGGATGCTCACGTGGGTGGTGGTGGCGGCCGGAGCGGCGACTGCCGACTGAACGGGCGCCGTCTGGACGAAGAGCGTGGCGGGGACGAGCGCGGCCATGACGGCTGCTGAGCACAGGATGAGCGATGTCTTCATGTAGGTGCACCTCTGGTGGCATTCCGGCGAGACGCGTCGTGGAACCTCTGAAATGCCTTGGAGGACCACGACCGCTTACCTGGTCGCCACCTCGGCAGCCGGCTGTCGTGGGAAGTCCTGGAGACTTCCGTTAGACCCTTGGCTTTGCGACCCCCGCTTTCGCGGGGTGTGCCTTTTCGGGGAGCACCCGACGCTATCTCTTGTCTGAAGGTTCGCTGTTTACATCGGCGCGCAAGAGCGCATTCTTTAGCTTATGGGCGATATTGTCCGGCCGACGGTGGTACACATGGCACAGCTCGACGAGAAGCAGGGATCCAAGCCGATGCCGAGAGCGCTGCGCGTAGCGCTGTACGTGATCGCTTTCGGGCTGCTGCTCGCCGCTGCCGCGATGCTGTACTTCTCTTTCGCGGACGATCTGAGATTCGCAGAGGACCAAAGGGCGCTGTCGGCCGCGCTGCCGACAGCGGCGACCGCGGTTTCGACGGCGACCGCCACGCCGACCTCCACGCTCGACTTCACAGGCTGGGAGCAGGAGGATGCCGCCTACTGGGCGTCGCTGAAGACGGGCGGGGCCTTCGCGCGGATCGTGGTCAAGGGCACCGGGATCGACGATGTCGCGGTCAAGGGCGCGGGCAGCAGCCAGCTCGCTGTCGCCCCGGGATGGATCGTCCAGACCGACATGCCCGGGCCGGAGGGCAACTGCGCGATCTCGGGGCATCGCGTCACGCACGGGCACCCGTTCCGCAATCTGGACCGCGCGGGGATCGGCGACACCATCTACCTGTATTCGCCGTACCGGCGCTATCGCTACGTGATCGACCGGATCCTGCGTGTGACGCCGGACCACACCGAGGTCATCGCCTACACGAAGGTCTCGCATCTCACGTTCACGACATGCGACCCTCCCGGGCGCGCGGTGAAGCGGCTGGTCGTGCAGGCGCGCCTCGTCGAGGTCGTCCTCCTCAAGGGGCCGGCCGTGGGCACGGTCCCGGGGTCGTAGGCGGGCAGGCCGGAGGCCGCGCGAGCACGCGTGACGCGTCGCGTCCAGGCGGTGCTACCATCGCAGCGGTGCACGGTTCCGTTCCATCAAACACGTATCGGGGGCATCCATGCGCGTGCTCGTCACGGGCGGCGCCGGCTTCATCGGCAGCAGTCTGGTTCATGCACTGATCGCGGGGGGCGACGCGGTGGCCGTCGTCGACGACCTGTCCACGGGGACCGTCGCGAACCTTCACCCGGCTGCGGCCTTCCGCAGCATGGACATTCTCGATCCCGCACTTACCGAGATGATGGCCGACTTCGCTCCCGAGGCCGTCGTCCACCTGGCGGCGCAGACCGACGTACAGCGCTCGATCGCCGATCCGGAGCGTGACCGCGCGGTCAACGTGGACGGTACCGTCGCCGTGGCGCGAGCAGCTGCGGCTGCCGGGGCACGGGTGATGCTCTCCGCCTCGTCGGCGGCCGTCTACGGCGACCCGGAGGCCCTTCCTATCTCTGAGACCGCGTCCAAGCGGCCGATCAACCCCTACGGCGCCTCGAAGCTCGCCGCGGAGTCCGCGCTCGCCCGGACGCTCGAGGGCACGGGCGTCGACTTCGCCTGCATGCGGTTCTCGAACGTCTACGGCCCGCGTCAGGACTGGCGAGGCGAGGGCGGCGTCGTGGCGATCCTGGGCGCGAGATTCGCGGCGGGGGAGCGGCCCGTCATCTACGGGGACGGGACCCAGACGCGTGACTTCATCTACGTCGGCGACGTCGTCGCCTTCATCCTCGACGCGCTCGACGCCCAAGTCCCGCTCGCCGGCGGGTCGCCGGACGGAGCGGCGTACAACGTGTCGACGGGAACCGCCACGTCGGTCGAGCAGGTCGCCAGCTACCTTCGCGCCATCTCGGGTGTGCTGGTGGGCATCGATCACGAACCCGCGCGCGAGGGCGACATCCGGCACAGCGTGCTCGATCCCACAAAGGCAGCCGCGGCGCTGGAATGGCGGGCCGCGCAGCCGATCGAGTCGGGTCTCGCCATCACGTGGCGCTGGCTCTCCGCGAACCTGCGATGACCGCGGTTCCGGACCCGCTGGCCCTCTACGAGGCCAAGGCGCTGGCCGAACTGGCCGATGCGAACGCGCTGGCCGGAGTGGCCGCGGGCGGATGGAGCGGCGATCCGCTGGGTGCGGTCGCGTTGGTGGTCGGCACCGAGCCATCGACCGACGACGACGAGAGCGGCATCCTGCCCGCCGGCCTGCACGAGTCTGCCGGCAAGGCGCTCGGGGCGCTCGGGTTCGAGGAGGGCTCGGCCTTCGAGATCGCGTCGCGACCTCGGGAGGCAATACCCGACGCACGCGCGGCTCGCCTCCGCCTCGCCCTTGAAGCGGTCGACGCCACGCTCGTCCTGGCGCTCGATCCGCTCGCCGCGGACGATCTGGCGGCCGCGTTCGGCCTGCAGGGGCTGGAGCCGGGGAAGCCGGTCAGGGCAGCAGGCCGCGTGCTCGGCAGCACGGGCGACTTCGCCGCATCGCTCGGGGACGTGCGCGCCAAGGGCCGGGTATGGGCCGCCATGCGATCGGTGGCGGCCGCGGCCGGGCACAGGACGCAAACGAAGCGCCCCTCGGGCGCTTCGCGGTAGTTCGATTCTCGATTCAGAGCACGGAGGCGGGGACTAGTCCTCCTCGATCTCCGTGATCGCGCCCATCGGGCACTCCTCCAGGCAGCTCTCGCAGCCGGTGCAGTCCTCGTCGTTCACGGGCTCCGCGACGTCTCCGACCAGCTCGATCACGTCCGACGGGCACGCGTCGACGCACACGCCGCAGCCGGAGCACTCTTCCTCGTCGATGATGGGTCGGGGCATGTCGGTTCCCTTTCGTTTCGGCAGTGGCCAAGGAGCGGTCGCGGGTACCTTACCCACTCGCGCGCCGGGTGTAAAGACGCTTTCCTCTCATCGGTAGGGGTATCCGGCCGTGGCGCGTCGGTGCGTCCGGACGCGGCCGCTCACCGTCATCTGGGGCCCGCGGTTTCGTATGCCCTACCGGCGGGTAACATGTCACAAGTGCACGAACATAACTTGACAATCACACACTTAGATTTGTACCATTCGCTACGCGCGCACGATCGCGCCTTCAATCGTTTCGGAAGGAGACCGACCACAATGGGCAAGGTAATCGGCATCGACCTCGGAACCACGAACTCGGCAATGGCCGTGCTCGAGGGCGGGGAGCCCGTCATCATCATCAACTCCGAGGGTGATCGCACGACGCCTTCGGTCGTCGCGTTCCGCAAGGACGGCGAGCGCATCGTCGGCAAGTCCGCGAAGAACCAGGCGATCACGAACCCCGAGAACACCGTCAAGTCGATCAAGCGCTTCATCGGGCGCAAGTTCGAGGAGACCTCCTCGGAGCGCAAGACCGTGGCCTACCAGGTCGTGAAGGGCAAGGACGGGCGCGCGTCCGTCGAGATCGAGGGCAAGGACTTCACGCCCGAGGAGATCTCCGCGATGATCCTGCAGAAGCTCAAGGCCGACGCCGAGAAGTACCTCGGCGAGCCCGTCACGCAGGCCGTCATCACGATCCCGGCGTACTTCAACGATATGCAGCGCCAGGCCACCAAGGACGCGGGCAAGATCGCCGGCCTCGAGGTCCTCCGCATCATCAACGAGCCGACGGCGGCCGCCCTGGCCTACGGTCTCGACAAGGGCGCCAAGGAGCAGACCGTCCTGGTCTTCGACCTCGGCGGCGGCAC
>PKWR01000064.1 GCA_003133285.1 Coriobacteriia bacterium | reverse complement strand
GAGAACCGAAGAGGTAGCCCCACACCGGCGTCGACGTGGGTGTCGCCGCCTCAGCGGTCTGCACGACCAGCAGCTTCGCGTCCGGGGCGGTGGTCGTCATCGAGGACTTCGCGATCGCGAGACCGCCCAGTGCGGTCCCGGACTTCGGGGTCGGCGTGCTGGTACCGGCCGTCTTGCTGCATCCCGCCAGCAAGGTCACCGCCAGCGCGAGCACCGCCACGAAGGCGATCGTCGCAAATCGAGCCCGCCGTTGTGTAGTCATTCCAACTCCTCCCGTGGGTCAAAGACACCACGTAGCCATCAGTGTATCGAGGATACACGCAATCGCGCTGCGAGGCGTGCTCCCCAAGGAGTAGACGGGCATACGCCCGGGGAGGCATAGCACCCGCAGACTCGCAGGAACCCGTCGTTCCTATGGTGACCAGGCGCGGCCCTGAAGCCCCGACGCGGGTCGTCAGCCGACCGTGGGCGATCGCTTCCGCGCTTGGAGCCTACACCTCGATCCGACCCGCCTCGTGGAGTCGCACGCACGCCGAGACGACCCGCGGATCGTACTTCTCAGGGTGTTCCGCGATCTCGGCCATCGCAGCGTCGAGACCGAGAGCCGGACGGTAGGGCCGATGTGCCGCCATCGCCTCGATGACATCCGCCGCCATCAGAATGCGGGCAGCCATCGAGATCTCGTCGCCGAGGAGCCCATCGGGGTAGCCCGAACCGTCCATGCGCTCGTGGTGCTGCAGCACGATGCCGGCGACCGGCCAGTCGAAGTCGATGTCTCTGAGGATGTCATGTCCCCGCTGCGAGTGTTCCTTGATGAGTGCGTACTCGGCATCCGTGAGCTTGCCGGGCTTGGTCAGTATCTCCGCGGGGACGCCGAGCTTGCCGACGTCGTGCACGAGCCCCGCGACCTCGATCCCGTCCACCTCGTCCGCCGGCAAGCCCATCTCCTCGGCGATCAGCCGACTGATCCGCGCGACCCCTTCCTCGTGACCCTGGGTGTAGGGATCGCGAGCTTCGATGACCTTGCCGATCAGCGCGATGACGCTCCTCAGAACCTGCTCCAGGCGCTCGTTGCTCCGCAGGATCGCCTCTTCCGCCTGCTCGCGTTCCGTGATGTCGAAGAACGCCACGACCCGCTCCGAGGACGCCGCACCGAGTGAGGCGGAGCTCACGAGCATGGTCCTCTCCGTCCCGTCCTTGCAGCGGACCTTCGCCTCCAGCGGGGCGAACGCATCCCCGGTCTGCCGACTCCGCTCGCTCTCGCGGTCCCACGCGTAGGTGATCCCCCGACGGTACTCGGGGTCCGGGAAGGCCGCCGAGTACCACTCAGAAACCGTAGGGATGTCCTCCCGCGAATAGCCGAGCACCTTGACGAACGCCTCGTTCGTCAAGGTGACGTTGCCGCTCGCGTCGCTCGTGGTCATCGGCACCGGAGAGAGGTCGATGACGCGCCGGAAACGGTGCTCGCTCTCGCGAAGCCGGTCCCCGGACACCTGGAGATGGGCAAGGTCGCCCCGGATCTGGACGAAGAGCAGCGCCGACGTCACGACGACGAAGAGCGCGCCCTTGGCGATCGCAACGGCCGTCAGCAGATTCGGGTTGACGGTCATTTCCCGGGAGAGGATGTCTGAAGCCAGGATCCACGCGCCCGCGACCACGGCGTAGACGAGCACGATGCGCATGGCGGATCCTGCCGGGCCACCATGCCGCCCGCGGTCGGGTCGTCGCCCCGTGTCGCTCGCATTCGCGTCCAAGAAGTCCCGCCTTCCGGTCCCCGGTGTCGCCTGCGTGCTGCGTTCCACCCGCAGCAGCGAGCCCACATATAGTTGTACCCCTCCGAGGGTCCAAGCCGAGCGCGCATGCGGGGCCGCGCTTGCACGGTGGCCAGGAACCGGACTCGAACCGCCGGCACGGGGGTCGTCAGTCCGGGGCCCAGGGCACCGGTCCGGCGCCTTTCGCGAAGCTGCCGTCTGCCGCCAGCTTCACCCGCCAACCCAGGTTCACGGGCGCGACACCGCCAAGCACCACCATGGGGTCCAGGTACCGGAAGCACCTCAGTGCTCTCGTCGCGATCCTGCGACGGGTGTGGAACTCCCTCACCAGCCATCCCACGCCGGCGTCGAGGGTATCGCGGCTCATGTGGTTCGGCTCGAACACCACGTGATTGAAGTCATAGTGGGACCAGTCCTTGTCGAAGATCCGGCCTTCGCGGTCCATCTCCTCGAACAAGGGGGTGCCCGGAAACGGCGTGAGCCTGGTCGCCTGCACCGTCTCGACGTTGGCGTCCAGCAGGAACTCGAGCGTTCGCTCGAACACGTCCGAGGTGTCGTGGTCGCCACCGAACACAAAGGCGGCGCAGATGGCGATACCGCCCGCATGGAGCTTTCGAACGGCCGCGAGGTAGTCCTTGCCCACGTTGGCTTGCTTGTTCCAGGATCGCAGTCCTGCCTCGTTGAGCGACTCGAATCCGATGAACAGCCCCCGGCACCCGCTGCGGCACGCCAGACGGAGCAGCTCATCATCGTCCGCGATCCCGATGCCGCACTGGCTGAACCAGCGCTTGCCGAGAGGGATCATCGCGGCGAACAGCTCCTTCGCGTACTCGCGGTCGCAGATGATGCTGTCATCCATGAAGACGACGTACCGGCCGAGCGACCTGAGTTCGTCGATCACATCATCCACTGGGCGGGTCCTGAAGAGGTGGTGGTGGAACGCGGTGATGGAGCAGAACCTGCATCGATGGCTGCAACCGCGCGTTGCCTCGATGAAGCTCACCGGCGCATAGGCCTTCGTGTTCACGAGCGACCAATCCGGTCTGGGCAGCCCCGCCAGATCGCACGGCTCGCTCCGGTAGATCTGCCCGCGGCGGTCGGCCGCCAGGTCCTCCATGATCCGCGGGGCCGTGCCCTCAGCATCGCCCACACACACGGCATCGGCATGCGCGATGGCCTCTTCCGGCATGAACGTCGGATGGTAGCCGCCGAGGATCACCGGCTTCCCCGTCTCTTGGCGGAACCGGTCGGCGATCTCGTAGGCGTGCGGGGCGTTGTAGGTCATGAACGAGATACCGACCACGTCGGCGTCGATCGCGAAGTCGATCGGCTCGAGGTCCTCGTCGACGATCCTCGTCTCCACATGCGGCGGCATCGCGGCCGCCACGTAGAGACTGGACAGCATGGAGAACCTGAAGTAGCGGGAGCCGCGGGGCTGTTCCCCGGCACCGATCCGCCATTCGGGCGCTGTCGGGTTGATCAGGACGAACTTGACGCGCTCCACGTGCGCACCCCCGTCACGAGCGTTGCGGTCGAGTGCCGCAGAATGCCGACGACTGCCCCGATCACGCTCTTGATCCCTCGATCCCTGAGTCCGTGATGCGAGCGCGACACGCCGTGACGGATCCCGGGGTCGGACATGCGAGGCGGCCGACCACGAAGGACCGGCCGTCGCACACGGTGGCCACTTGTCACTGTCTCGCGTGTTCCGGGGCCTGATCCAGCCGAAGCTCCACCCGCTCCGCGTTGCGAAGTGAGCCTGCGAACCGGCGGGATTCGCTCCGCTGCGTTCCCTCCGGCATCAACAAGATGTCCAGGTGGGGCATCGTGAAGACGCGATCGTCGATGCGCCGAAGTTGCACTCCGAAGCGCGCAACATCCGCCTCGGAAGGATCCGAACGATCGGAACCGGCAGCGGCGGCGATCCTGCCGGCCTGCTCCGCCCTGAAGATGGCATCCTGCCGCTCGCGATCTTCAAGACCGCGACGACCATGCTCCCGCAGGTCCTTGTCCGTCGAGCAGACCGGCCCGACCGGACTCCCCAACTCCCCCATGCATATCCCCCCTCGATGCCGACCCGTGGGGTCGATTCGAGGAGCTGACCGACCGGATCGTCGGCGCTCCTCATCGACCGTCACATCGCCGGCGTGCTGAGCCCCCGCTCTTCGCGCTTGTGGCGTTTCTTCCCCTGACCGCTTGGTTGTACTCCTCACGAACGTCCGCCTGCCGGCACCGGGACAAAAGGACCGGCCCCGAAGGGCCGGTCCCATTCATCCCTGTGGTGGCCAGAGACGGATTTGAACCGCCGACACGGGGATTTTCGTCGGGAGCCCCTCCGGGGGCTACGCCACGCTGATGATCACGTTGCCGCGCTTGTGCCCGATGTCGACGTACCTGTGCGCGTCGACGATGTCGTCCAGATCGTAGGTGCGATCGGTCACGGGCCTGATCTCGCCCAGCGCCGCCAACTCACCGAGCAACACCAGGTCTTCACGACGAAGCCTCGGTGACCCGTCGTCGACCGAGATGCAGACTCCACCGGGAGCCAGCACCCGCTGGCCCCGCCGCAGAGCGCTGGCGCTCTTGCTCTTGCCCACGGCGTCGAAGATCACGTCGTAGCGCTCCGCCCCGTCCGTGAAGTCCTCGGCGGTGTAGTCGACCACTCTCATGGCGCCGAGAGATGTCACGAGCTCCACATTGGCGGTACTGCAGACACCCGTGACCTCCGCGCCGAGGTGCCGAGCGAGCTGCACCGCCGACGTGCCCACCGCCCCCGATGCCCCGAAGACGAGGACGCGTTGCCCCGCCCGAACGCCGGCCCTGCGCAAGCAGCTGAGAGCGAGGAGACCTCCGTAGGGTATGGCAGCGGCCTCCTCGTCGGTGAGGTTGGCCGGCCGCGCGGCCAGAAGCCCGTCCTCCGGCCAGCACACGTACTGCGCATAGGTCCCGAAGAGACTCTTGTTGAAGCCGAACACCCGGTCACCCACCTTGAACGACCGGACGTCCGGACCGACCGAATCCACTTCCCCGGAGAGCACCATGCCGAGCACCGGTTGCCGGGGAGCGTTCCAGCCGAGTGCGAGTCGCCCCATGATCCGGTACGCCGGACTCAGTCTCAGCCCCCGGACGTAGGTGTCGCTCGACGTGACGGCGGTCGCCCCGATGCGTATGCGCACCTCGTTCTTCCGGGGGACGGGAGTCGCGATCTCCTCAACCCGGAGGACCTCCGGCGGGCCGTACCGCGTGCAGACGACTGCTTTCACTCTGAGCCCTTGAGGGAAGCGATCGCGGATGGATTGAATCCCTTCGCGATCAGCCACACCGCCAGAACCATCTCCTGCAAGAAGATCGGGAGATTCAGTACGATCTGGGGCGCCGACATGGGGATGATGGCCTGGAACACGACCAGGATGCTTGCCGTGAAGCCCATCGCGACCGCAACAACCCCCCAACCGGACAACCATCGGGGGATGAGTCTCGATCGATAGAACACGATGTAGTACATCAGGCCGGCTGGGTAGAAGGCCAAGGTCCCGGCCAAGCCCGCCCAACTCCGGACTGCCAGCAGTAGCGTGCCTGACGCTTGAATGTACGACGAAGCCGGAGCGCCGGCTTCCACAAGCCCTCGAGCCAAGGTCAGCATCGATAGCACGGCTATCGCACCAATGCTGTAGAGCACTCCCTCGATGATCCTCAAGCCGACGGAGCCGAGCGCTAGACCTTCACTGTATCGCCTCAAGACCGGATACAGCGCGATCGCGATGCCGGCAGACGTGAAGAAGGCGACCAGCCCCAGAAGCGCTCCCGCAGCCACCTGGTTCTGGTTTGCGGCGATCTTGGTAAGAATATCGGCCCCTTTAAGGATCGGATCCAGAAGCACCACCCTGCCGAGCAAGCTTGCAGTCGTGGCAACTATGAACAGCGCTCCTGCGACCACCGCTGTTCGCCTGTCTTTGCTCATGATTGACTCCCCATTACTCGTCGACTCCCGTATGTCCCGTCCTATGGACCTGACCAGGACGCGCCAGGTTGAAGTGCCGGTTGGGCGGCGTGATCTGCCCCTAGGTGAATGCCACAACTGCCAACGTGCCTACGGCGGCTGCTGCGACTGCCAGTGCCCCTGCTGCTGAACGGCCGATCTTCCTGTACGTGTAACCCGCCATACCGATCAACAAGACCAATCTGACGACCTGGCCCACGGCCGGTCCGCCAGCCTGGAATCAGGCGAAGCCGGACGCGACCACGAGGCCCCCCGCCACCAGACAGACTCCCGCCAGCACCCGCGGCGAAAGCTGCTTCAGCCTGCCCCGCGCGGCGTACCAGATAGCGAAAGTGACGAAGACGACGACTCCCGCGAGCATGGTTACGATGGGCACGAAGAACTTGCTGTCCATGGCTCAGCCCACCTCGCGCATCATTGATTCGATGGACTCCACGCTGGCTGTGAGCCTCGCCAGGTCGGCCTGCATCGCCGCCTGCGTGTCGCGAAGCTCGACTGCGAGCGCCGCGTAGTCCGCCGCCAGTGTCTGGTACTGCTCGTTGTACTTCGCCTTCATCTCCTCGAGTTGGAGACGAGAGCGCCGAAACGCAGGTGTCGTCAACGTGGTGACCCCCAGGAAGATCACCACCACCAATACGATCGCGAGCGGCCAAGTGAGTGTCATTTCTTTGCCTTTCCGGTTGGTTCGCTGTCCGCGCTCAGGGTCTTCGCCGCCGCAGTGACGCGCTCGGGCGTCAGGTGCTCGTCGAAGTCCGTCACGCGGAAGAAGCGAAGCGCCTTTCCGTCTTCCGAGATCTCGTGGCGTCCGACCACGAGTCCCGCTTTCTCCAGTACCTGCAGGTGCATGTGGAGGAGCGGACGTCCGATCCCGAGCTCCCGGGCCAACTCGCTGACGTAGCTCTCACGCTTCCGCAAGGCTGCGAGGATCCGCAGCCGATGAGGGTTCGCAAGGGCGCTCAGCATCTGGAGCAACTGGTCGCCGGTTCGATCGTCCGTCATGTCCTCTCCTTTACCTGTCAGTGCATTCTGACACATGATGTTCCGATGTGTCAACACCCATTTCGCAAGACATCTTTCGCCGCAGGAAAGAGAGGAGGCCCCGGTCGATTCGACCGGGGCTTCGATCAGTTCGATGGTGGCCAGAGACGGACTTGAACCGCCGACAGGCGTGAACCCCGTTGTATCGCATATGTATCGTGACCCCCCATTTCGGGCTCAGTTGGTGGAGCCGAGCGACGACTTCGGTCGGAGCGGAACGGAGGCGCAGCCGGAGTAGGGGTACTGACAAATTCCCAGCTTAGACGCAGAAAAGCCGCCCCGAATGGAGCGGCTTCTCGAAAGACTCTATGGTGGCCAGAGACGGATTTGAACCGCCGACACGGGGATTTTCAGTCTGCTTGAAGAAGCAGTTCAGCCTGTGAGAGACAAGTGCGTTGTGACGCAGATGTCATGCGCCTTTGAGCTTCTCGGCTGCAGCTCGCATCTCGTCTTGACCTCGTATCGCGGTCAGGGTTGTCGCCTGCTCCTGAAACCCCTCAAGAGCGTTGAAGACACGGTCTAGCGGGTCATCTTTGAACGTCGGAACCAGGAACACGTGCGCGTGAGGTACGCGTCTGCCTCGCACATACATGGTCACCAAGTCCGGACCGAACACCTTGCGTATCTTCGCGGCGGTCAACCGGGCCAGTCGGAAGACCGCGTCAGTCTCATCGTCGGTGAGGCCGTCCCACCATTCGACGTGACGACGCGGGATCACCAAGCAGTGGCCTTGCGAGAGCGGCTGGATGTCGAGTATCGCGAACGCGAGGTCGTTCTCCGCCACGACGAATCCCGGCGCCCGCCCTTCAGCGATGTCGCAGAAGACGCACTCCTCACTCATGAAGAGCCTCCGATCCGGGGACGCATGCTAGCCGCGGGTGAACACCCCTGCAGACCCCAATTCAGTCTCGATCTCCAGCAACCGGTTGTACTTCGCGATGCGCTCGCTGCGACAGGCAGATCCCGTCTTGATCTGGCCGCCTCCCATCGCGACCGTGAAGTCTGCGATGAAGGTGTCCTCTGTTTCGCCCGATCGGTGGGAGACGACGTAGGACCACCCGGCCTCGCGGCATAGGTCGATCGCGGCGATCGTCTCGGTCACGGTCCCGATCTGGTTGAGCTTGATCAGCACTGAGTTCGAGCAGCCGCCCTCGATGCCGCGCCTGACGAAGTCGGTGTTGGTGACGTAGATGTCGTCGCCCACGATCTGGATGCGGTCACCGAGCCGGGCGGTCATCGCCGCGAAGCCGTCCCAGTCGTCTTCTGCCAGGCCGTCCTCGATCGACGCAATCGGATAGCGATCTATCCACTGTGCGTACAGATCGATCATTTCGACATTGGACTTGGAGCCCGCTCCCGACTTTGACAGAACATACGCGCCGTTCTCGTAGAACGAGGACGCAGCGGGGTCGAGCGCCAAGAAGATGTCCTTGCCGGCGACATAGCCGGCGGCAGCGATCGCCTCGACGATCAGTTCGCACGCCTCCTCATCCGACTTGAGGTCGGGGGCGAATCCGCCTTCGTCACCCACGGCGGTCGAGTACCCGCGCCTCTTCAGTATCTTCGCGAGCGCATGGAAGGTCTCCGTCCCCGCTCTCAGGGCCTCCGCGAAGGTCGGCGCCCCTACCGGGAAGACCATGAACTCCTGGAAGTCGACGCTGTTGGCCGCATGCTTACCGCCGTTGAGGATGTTCATCATCGGAACCGGCAGACGACGTGCGCCGACTCCGCCGAGGTACTCATAGAGCGGAAGTCTCGCCGACAGGGAGGCAGCGCGTGCCACAGCCATCGAGACGCCGAGCATCGCGTTCGCTCCGAGGTCTGACTTGTTCGAGGTGGAGTCCATGTCGATCATGAGACCGTCGATCTCGGCCTGCCGTGAAGGATGAACGCCAAGCAACTTCGGCCCTATGCGCTCCCGCACATTGCGGACTGCGGTCAGGACGCCTTTGCCGCCGTAGCGATCGGCGTCACCGTCACGCAGTTCGACCGCTTCGTTCTCCCCTGTCGACGCGCCCGAAGGAACCGTTGCGACACCGGTCTCCCCGCTGTCGAGTTCGACGTACACCCTGACTGTCGGGTTGCCGCGTGAATCGAGGACCTCGAGCGCCTTCACGTCCGATATGTGAGACGTCATTGCCCACCCCTCCTGACGAAATGTTGTGGCCGACCCTACCCGGCCGCCTGCACTTCGATCTCTTTGCCCGCTGCGGCACCGCCAGTGCGCTGCGATCCATTCAGGCGCCGCTATGGTCCGAGTACTTGCGGACGTGGACGTTCTCGACAATGACGAGACCGCCGCCGACCATCTCGTCGATCTGAGGCATGACCGTCTCGACCTTCTCGTGAGTGTCGATGAAGGTCAGGATGACCGGCAGGTCCTCCGACAGACGAAGGATGCTGGCCGTGTGCAGGCGACTGTTCTTCCCGAAGCCCTCCACGCCTTTGACGACCGTCGCCCCGGCATAACCCTCGCGTCGCAGCATCTCGACGATGGCGGTGTGCAGCGGCTGATGATGCCAGCGATCCGACTCACCGATGAAGATGGTCACACGCTTTGCGTCGCCCTCGATCTTCACGTCTGTCGCCTCCTAGATGACTCTGCCGACGAACAGCCCCAGAACCGCTGCGAGCATGCCGGCCAAAGCGCTGCCGAACATGTTCGTTGCGCCCTGTACGAGCAGACCCTGTTCGACGAGCGCGATGCTCTCGTAAGACAGAGTGGAGAAGGTCGTGAACCCTCCGAGGATGCCGACGCCGACAAACAGCCGCACCTGCGGGGAGACCAAGCCGCGCTCGACCGACAACGCCATGAGCATGCCGAGTAGGAACGCGCCGCTGACGTTGATGACAAGGGTGTGCCACGGGAATGACGTGCCCCAGCGATCGGCCATCAGTCCACCGAGAACGTAGCGCAGTCCGCCGCCGATGCCCGCGCCGATCACCACCTCTGCGATGCCGACGAGTCTCATTTCCACCCTCCTAGAAATGAACAAGCTCCTACACGTGACCGTGTAGGAGCCATCAGCCCAAAGGGCGGTCCAGGCGAGCTCCATCGCCTTGTTCTGCAGTCTACCTGCTGAGCGTTGCTGCTTCCAGCGTAGAGGCGTGACCAGGATCAGGCGTGCCGTAGGGGCGGCACGACGAGGAACATGGCCGCCGTCAGGGTCGCACCGGTTGCCCCGAACGAAAAGGCCGCCCACGGGCCGACGGCGGTCCACAGAAGACCAGCGATCACGCTGGCCAGCAGGGTTGCTATCCCAGTCACCATGCCCAGGACACCGACGGCAGCCGCCCGTCCGTTCGCAGGGACAAGGTCGATGGCCAGCGCCTTCCCCACACCCTCAGTCGCCGCCATGTAGACGCCATAGACCGCGAACAGCAGCACCAGTTGCCACGTCTGGTTCGCGATCGCGAGTCCGGCATAGACCGCCGCGAACACCAGCAGCCCGCCGATCAGGAGGGTGCGCCGACCCAGCCGGTCGGAGAGCGCCCCCAGCCGTGGCGATGACACGGCGTACACCGCGTTGTAGAGCACATAGAGCAAGACCACGACCGTGGTGCTGAGACCGACATCCTTGGCCCGGAGGATGATGAAGACGTCGCTCGAGTTCGACAGAGCAAACACGGACCAGACTCCGACGTACCAACGGAAAGTGGAGCCGAGCGGCACGTGCCCCTCGGCACCGATTGGTCCGGGATCAGGCTCCCTCGCTGCCGGCACTTCGCGCAGCCGTGCCACGAAGTACACGCTGATCACAGCGGGGACGAACGCCAGCCACACCACCAGCCGCAGATTGTCTCGGGTCAGCCAAAGGAGCAGCAACGACAGTAGCGGGCCGACGACCGCTCCAGCCGTATCGAAACCACGGTGCCAGCCAAATGCCCTTCCGCGATCCTTCGCGTCAACGGAATCGGCGATGTATGCGTCCCGAGCGCCCGTGCGTACGCCCTTACCCAGACGGTCGACGCTTCGAGCCACCAGCACGAGAGGCCATGTCTGCGAGAGCGCGATGAGAGGCTTCCCCAAGGCGGAGAGCGAGTACCCGGACACCATGAAAGGGACCCGCCTGCCCACACGGTCGGAGATTCTTCCGGCGACCGGCTTCACCAGGGAGGCGATCGCCTCGGCAACGCCTTCGATAAGGCCGACGATCGCAACGGGGGCACCCAGAACCGCCGTCAGCAGTATCGGCGTCAGCGGATAGAGCATCTCGGAGGAGATATCGGCGAAGAACGAGACCAGTCCGGTCTTCACGACGTTTGGCGGAAGACCCCTGGGTCCGGATCCGCTTCTCTTTGACGACTGCTGCGAGTTCGCTTCGTTGTGGCCCAACGTGGCCCCCGGTTGCTGTCGATGCTGGCAGGTGGGCTCAGGATACCCGCGTCAGCGGCATCGGCATAAGAGGCCAAGCCAGCGACCCCTGCTGACCCGGGGACGCGATCTCCCCGCACACCCGCTTTCGGAGGCGTACTGACTCCGTCGTTGTCACGCATATGTCACGTGAACCGACGGAATTGACGATTTCGCGAGCTCGGGCCGGCGACGGAGCCGGACCTACATGTGCTCGCAGCTGACGCGGTCGGCGGTACAAGTCCGCAGCTCAGACGCAGAAAAGCCGCCCCCAATGGAGCGGCTTCTCGAAAGATGCCTGGTGGCCAGAGACGGACTTGAACCGCCGACACGGGGATTTTCAGTCCCCTGCTCTACCAACTGAGCTACCTGGCCATGAAAGCGCACGCTATCCTAGCCGCCCGCGGCGGGCAGGGTCAAGCGCGCGCCCCGTCCGCGGTGGCCCGCCAGCCGACCAGCCGCAGTCCGATCTCGATCGCCACAGCAGACGTCACCGTCGTCAGGCCGACGACCAGTGTCGCCCCCGCGGGTGACACCGGCAGTGCGAAGAAGTCGCGCGCGAACGGCAGCAACATCACGCCCGCCATCCCGACGATCATCGAGCAGGCGAGAGCGGCGCGCCACGCCGTCAGCGGCCGCGACAGCTCGATGAGCACCCAGATCCCGACGAACACCAGCGTCAGGACCGCAACGGTGCGCGCCTGCTCCACGCCCGCGACGCCCGTCGCTCCCGACGCGAGCGCCCACCGGTATGCGCCGGCGGTCGCCACCGAGGCCACGACGCCGCACACGCCCGTGAAGCGCAGCACGCGCGGCAGCAGGCCGGGCCGGTAGCGTGCGGCCGACGGCGCGAGCGCAAGGAAGAACCCGGGGATGCCGATCGTCAGGGCATCGACGAGCGTGAAGTGGCGCGGCAGCAGCGGGTAGTCGAGCGCGAACAGCCCCGCCCCGATCGCGAGCAGCGCGGCGTAGATGGTCTTGGTCACGAAGAGGCCGGCGACCCGCTCGACGTTGGACATCACGCGCCGGCCCTCCGCCACCACCATCGGCAACGTCGAAAAACGCCCGTCGAGAAGCACGAGCCCGGCCACGGCGCGCGCCGCGCCCGCACCGCTCCCCATCGCGATGCCCAGGTCGGCCGTCTTGAGCGCGAGCACATCGTTCACGCCGTCGCCGGTCATCGCCACCACGTGACCACGCGACTGAAGCGCCGCGACCATGTCGCGCTTCTGCTCGGGCCGCACGCGTCCGAACACCGTGTGGCTGTCCATGAACCGCGCAAGTTCCTCCGGGTCGGACGGCAGCGTCGCCGCATCCACCGGTTCGCCCGACATCTCGAGCCCGGCGCGCCGGGCGACCGAACCGACCGTCTCGGGCGAGTCGCCGGAGATGACCTTGAGCGCGACGCCCTGCTCGCGGAAGTACGCGAGCGTGGCCGCGGCGTCCCCGCGGAGCTTCTCTCCGAGGACGACGAATGCGACCGGTTCGAGCCCCGTCGGGTCGGCGCCGCTCCCGGGCAGGGCCGGCATCTTCGCCAGCAACACCACGCGCGCGCCCGTGCGTGCGACCTCGGCCGCGTGCTCCCGCACGGGATCACCCTCCGCGAGCAGCACATCCGGCGCGCCGATCACCCACGCGCCGCGCGGGCCGAACTCCGCGGCGCTCCACTTGCGGCGGGACGAGAACGGCACGGCACCGCTCGCGGCCCAGCCGGCGTCGGGATACTCCTCGGTCAGCGCGCGTGCGGTGGCGTTGCGCCCATCGGCGGCCTCCGCGCGTCCGAGCCCTCCGAGCGCGGCGCGCGCCTCGGCTTCGTCGGCGCCCGGCACCATCTCGAGGGACTCGACCTCCGGCTGCGCCTCGGTCAGCGTTCCGGTCTTGTCCAGGCACACCACGTCCACCCGCGCGAGCACCTCGACGGCTGGCAGCTCCTCGATGAGCGCGTTGAGCCGGGCGAGCCGGATCACGCTGATCGCGAACGCCATCGACGTGAGCAGCACCAGCCCCTGCGGGATCATCCCGACGAGCGCGGCGACCGTCTGCGGCACGAGCACGTGCAGGTCGTGCGACATCGGCAAGCGGGTGGCGATCAGCAGGACGGACACCGGCACCATGAGCGCCGTGGTCGCCTGCAGGATGCGCGTCGTGGAGCGGCGCAGCTCCGAGGGGATCCGGCGGAAGCGCTTGGCCTCGGCGGCGAGACGGCGCGCGTAGGAGGTGGCGCCGACGCCCGTGGCGCGCATGCGCCCGGCGCCCGCGGCGCAGAAGGAGCCCGACATCACCGGATCAGTGGCGGACTTCACCACCGGGCGCGACTCGCCGGTCAACAGCGACTCGTCGACCTCGAGGCCCTCGGAGGACAGGACCTCGCCGTCGGCGACGATCTGGTCTCCGCCGCGCAGCTCGATGACGTCGTCGAGCACGACATCGGCCACGGCCACCTCGGCGACCGCTCCGTCGCGCACGACCCGCGCCCGCGGCGCCGAGACCACCGAGAGCCGATCGAGGGTGCGTTTCGCCCGCAGTTCCTGGACGATGCCGATCGCCATGTTCAGCACCAGCACGATGCCGAACAGCGCGTCGCGGACGTTGCCGAAGACGAGGATCGCAACGACGAGCACGGCCAGCAGCGCGTTGAAGAACGTGAGCACGTTGGAGCGAAGGATCTCCGCGACGCTGCGGCTCGAGGGTCCACCGGCGGCGTTGGTCAGCCCGTCCGCGATGCGCCGCGCGACCTCGGCGGAGGTGAGCCCGCCGCTCGGAAGGTTGCCGTCCGACTCCTGCACGTCGCCTCCGCCCAGACTGCCTGTCCTCACAGTCCTACCCGAGCTCGGCGGCCAGCGCGCGGGCCTCGTCGACGTCGTCGTCGTTGCCGTGCTCGATCGTCAGGGCGATGAGACGCACGGCCTTGGCGCGGTCGACGGCGGCACCGGCCTCGTCGCCCAGGAGCGCCCCCGCCTGCGCGCGGCGCACGAAGACCTCGGCGGCGAGCCGTCCGCGCTCGGGGTCGAACATCCCACCCGGGGAGAGCAGCGCCACCAGGCCTTCCGCCGTCAGTGCATCGGTGAGTGTCGGGGGGATGCCGAGGAGCAGCTGGAGCGCCTCTCGGGAGGTGTCGTAGACCTCGCCGGGGCGCTCGCCGCGCATCTCCTCCATCATGCGGCGCAGGATCGCGCCCATCTGCTGGATGATCCGGAGGATGTAGTCGGTCTCGTACACGGCGTCCGCTACCGGGGCCAGAGGAGCGTGAGGAGGAGCCAGACCGCAACGGGCACGGCCAGCAACATGACGAATCCCACCGTGATCCTCCAGCCCGTGAACCCGGAGTTGCCGATCCAGCCGCGCGGGTAGCGCGACTCGGTCCCGATCTCCGCGTCCGGATGGTCCTCGCGTCCCGCCATGTGCGCCCCCCACGGAAAGGAATACCTCACGTCTGATGGTACCCCCGACGCCGCGCCGGGATCGCGCCGGCCGTCTCGCGGCGCTACGCTGTGCGGAGGGGTCGGGTACACGGAACGGAGGCACGGCGTGACCTGCTACATGCGACACATGGGCTGGCTCTTCGACGAACTCGGCATCGAGAGCGACAAGGTCAACCGGCGACGGGTGGACACGGCGCTCCGCGAGGTCCTCGGGTCGGCCGAGAGCGACCACTGCCCGGAGGTCTGGGCGGCGTACAAGGCGCTCGGAGACGACGAGCGGGCGGCGCTGGTGCCGCGGGTGCGACAGGCGCTCGGCTTCTAGCCGCAGCCCATCGCCCGGCGCGCCTTCTCGCGGTACATCGCCAGGTCGGCCTCCTCCACGACCACCTCCGTCTTGAAGCCCTCGCCGGGGGCTCCGCCACGCGACGCCGCAGCTCATCGCGAGCGGGCGCAGCCTGCCGCGTGCGGAGTTGAAGACCGCTATGCCTTCCTGGAGCCTCTCCGCGAGGAGGTGGATGGACGCCTCGCCCTCCCCCACGGCCAGGACGACGAACTCGTCCCCGCCCACGCGCGCGATGACGTCGGCCGAGCGCAGCGTCACGCGCAGGACCGTCGCCATGTCGCGCAGCGCCTGGTCCCCCGCCGCGTGGCCGAGCTCGTCGTTGGTCGCCTTGAGCCCGTCGATGTCCCCGTAGATGACCCCGACGCCCTGGCCGGCCCGCGCCGCCTGCGCGACGGCCTGCTCCGAGAGCAGATCGAACCCCCGCCGGTTGAGGAGGCCGGTAAGGGCGTCCGCGTGCGCGAGCTGCTCGAGCTCGCCGAGGTGCCGCTGCTCGGCCTGTCTGCGCTCGGTGATGTCGCGCCCGATGCCGAGCACGCCGACGATCTCCCCGTCCCCGTCGCGCAGGGGTGCGAGCGATGTGGCCTGCCATCGCGTCCCCCCGGGGAAGTGTGCGGGATGCTCGAGGTGGAGCGGCTCGCCGGTCTCGAGGACCCGACGGAGGGACCCGGCCTGGTGCTGGCTCCACTCGTCGGAGGACGGGAAGACGTCGGCGCGCCGTTTGCCGATGAGCTCCTGCGGGGACGCCTGCAGCCACGCGGCGGCGGCCTCGTTCACGAACTCGATCCGGTCGTCGCGGTCGATGACGAAGACGATGTCCCGCACGGCCTCGACGAGCGCGCGGTAGCGCTCCTCGCTCGCACGCAGCGCCTGCTCGGCCTTCTTGCGGTCGTCGATGTCCTCGATCATGTCGACGAAGTACTCGGGTGCGCCGTACACGTCGCGCACCACGGAGGACATGAGGTCGACCCACACGAGCGAGCCGTCCTTGCGGACGTAGCGCTTCTCCGCTCGATAGGCGTCCACCTCGCCCGCTTGGAACCGGCGCAGCGCGTCCAGGTCGGCGTCGATCGTGTCGGGGGACGTGATGTCCGCGAACGTCAGCGTGACCAGCTCGTCGCGCGCGTAGCCGAGGATGTCGCACAGGCGGTCGTTGACGCGCATCCACCTGCCGTCCAAGGCCACCTGCGCCATGCCGATGGCGGACTGGTCGAACACCGCACGGAACCGCGCCTCGCTCTCGCGCAGCTCGTCGTCGACGCGCTTCCGTTCCGTGTCGTCGATCGGCACGGCGGCGACGCCGAGGCTCCTTCCTTGCTGGATCGACCCGTCTTCACCCCCGCGAGCGTCGGCCACCGAAATGCGCCCCCCCCCCGATCAGAAACCCCGGGCATGCGACTCGACCGTGGCCGGCGGCCGCGCGACGTGCTCATTGTATTCCCCTACCGGGGCAGGTGCCGTCGAGCCGTTCCGCGGATCTAGTCGCACGCCCCCGCGTCGCGGGCGACGTAGCGCGCCCACCGCTCGTCGACCCACGCCTGCACGGCCTCGATCACGTCCGGCTTCATGCCGCGGAAGCGGGTCTGCGTCGCGAGGTACTCGGAAACGGGGACCCGCGGCCTGCCGCTCTTGGCGAGCGAGGCGCTGCGGCCGGTGAGGCGGAACACGCCGTTCTCGACCTCGTAGAGCACGACCAGGCCCGTGTCGACGGCGAGCTTGCCCAGACGGACGGTGTCCTTCGGGTCGAAGCCCCAGCCGCTCGGGCACGGGGTGTTCATGTGGATGTAGCGCAGGCCCGTGATGCCGCGGGCCTTGGCCACCTTGTCGTAGACGTCGGCAGGGAACGCCGCCGAGGTCGAGGCGACGTACGGGACCCCGTGCGCCTCCATGATGCGCGGCAGGTCCTTCGGGTTCTCGCGCTTGCCCGACCACGTGGTGGTGGTGCGCGCGCCCGCGGGCGTGAGGCCCGACCGCTGCGTGCCGGTGTTCATGTACGCCTCGTTGTCGTAGCACAGGTAGATGAAGTCCTCGTTGCGCTCGGCCGCCCCGGACAGCGCCTGGATGCCGATGTCGCCCGTGCCTCCGTCGCCCGCCATCGCGAGCACCGTCATCTCCTCCGCGCGCCCGGTGGCCCGCAGCCCCGCCGCGATGCCCGAGGCGGCCGCGGCCGTGGACGGGAACGCCACGTTGACCCACGGCACGTTCACCGAGGCGATCGGGAACATGCCGCCGAGCACCGTGAGGCAGCTCGCCGGCACCGTCATCACCATGCGGCCCTCGAGGGCCGCCGTGATCTGGCGCAGCGCGATGCCGATGCCGCAGCCCGCGCACGACCGGTTGCCCGGGAGCACGTACGAGACGACCGGGAGGTCGAGGATCTTCGTGGTCATGCTCACCCCTCGAGGTGGAGGTTGATCCAGTCGGTCTCGCGCGTGCGCGCTCCCGCGTCCAGGTCCGTCAGAGCGCGGCGCGCCGCCTCCGCCAGGTCCTCGGGGCTCACGTCGCGTCCTCCCAGCCCGCACACGGCGCCGAACACGGCGGGCGCTCCGTCGGCCCCGAGCATCGCGCCGCGCAGGTCGGAGCAGATCGGGCCCTCGTAGCCATAGGACAACGCCTTGTCGAACACCAGCGCGAGGCGCCGGCCCGCGAGCTTGGCGCGCAGCGCCTCGACCGGGAAGGGACGGTACGCGCGGATGCCCAGAACGCCGGCCTTGACCCCCTCGGCGCGCAGCTGCTCGGCGGTGACCGTCAGCTGGGTGCCGAGCGAGCCGGCGGCCACGAGCACGACCTCCGCGTCGTCGAGCAGGTGCTCCCATGTCAGGCCGCCCCAGGAACGCCCGACAACCGAGGCATACTCGGCGTCGGTCTCGGGGATGACGGCGAGCGCGTCGAGCAGCGCGCGGTGGTGCAGCGCGCGGATCTCCATGTAGCCGCCGCGGGTGGCGCCGGTCTCGTCCGCGCGCGGCTCGGCCATGACGACCGGACCGATGTTGTGCGGATCGCCGGGGTCCACGACCGTGAAGGGCTCGGTGAAGGGCGGAAGGAAGGCGTCGATCTGCTCGGGGGCCGGAACGGCGACCGGCATCATCGTGTGCGAGAGCAGGAAGCCGTCGTAGCAGACCATCACCGGTACGTGCAGGCGCTCGGCGATGCGGTAGGCCTGGACGGTGGTGTCGAGGATCTCCTGGTTGTCGCGGCAGAAGAGCTGCACCCAGCCGGCATCGCGCACCGACATCGAGTCCTGCTGGTCGTTCAGCACGTTCCACGGCGCGGCCATCGCGCGGTTGACGACGCACATGACGATCGGGAGCCGCGCGCCGGGCGCCCACCACACCTGCTCGGTCATGTAGGCGAGGCCGTTCGAGCTGGTGGCGGTGAAGGTGCGTGCGCCGACCGTCGACGCGCCGATGCAGACCGTCATCGCCGAGTGCTCCGACTCGACCGCCACGAACTCGGCCGGCAGCTCGCCCGACTCGACCCATGCGGCGAGCTGCTCGACGACCGGCGACTGCGGCGTGATCGGATAGGCGGCGATGACCTGGACGCGGGCGAGTCTCGCGGCGTTGGCCGCGGCCTCGTTGCCCGTCATGACCGAGACCTGGTCGCTCATCGGGCCGCCTCCCCCGTCTCATCGACCGCGCACACGCCGTGGATGGATTCCGGCTGCATCTCGATCGCGCCGGCGGGACACTCCTCGGCACAGATGCCGCAGCCCTTGCAGTAGGTGAGGTCGATGACCGGGCCCACGCCCTGTGCGATGCAGCCGTCGGGGCAGTAGACCCAACAGATCTGACACGTGACCCTGCCCTGCTTCACCGCCAGGCACTTCGCCGCGTCCATCACCGGCCGGTTGTTGCGCCAGTCGCCCGTGCGCCCGGCCTCGCCGACCGCGGGACGCGACATCGAGATCTCGCTCATCCGGCTCCCGCTTCCGCGCGCGCTCATGCGCGCGTGCATTCGAAGGCGATCTTGGCCGCGTCGATGTTCTTCTTGGCCGCCGGTCCGTGGAACGCGTGGGAGATGGCGGCTTCCACCGAGTCCATCGTGATGAGCCCGGTCGCGGCGGCGAACGCCCCCAGGATGGCCGTCGAGACCATCGGCTGGCCACCGACGATCAGCTCGGCCGCCTCTGCGGCGCCCGTGACGTCGCTGGTCACGACGCGGATGCCGTCGGCGATGCCGAGCTCCGACGGCGCCTTCGTCGTGTTGACGATGATCGTCCCGCCCGGCTTCATCCCGGCGGTCGCGTTCCCCACGCCGAGGAGCGAGTCGTCGAGCACGACGACGATGTCGGGCGTCGTGACCTGCGACAGCACGCGTATCTGCTCGTGCGCGAGGCGCGACGAGGCGGTGATCGGCGCGCCCCGGCGCTCGGCGCCGAACGACGGCTGCGACGTCACGCCCTCGAAGCCGCTGCGGAACGCCGCGTCCGCGAGTACCTTCGCGCTCGTGACGGCGCCTTGGCCGCCGCGGCCGTGCCAGCGGATCTCGTACATGTCGTGTTCACGCGAGAGTGTGCCCATGGCGACATCATACAGAGTGCGGCCGCTGCCGGGCCGCGACCTCGATATGACGGATCACGCGAGGAGGCCGCCGGCAGGGAGTGACGGCGGCCTCCTCGCGTTGCGTTCGATCGCGGTACCGGGGGTCAGTTGTATGCGAGCCAGGTCATCGAGAACGCCGAGCCGCTCGACGACAGCGGCGACGGTGACGCGAGCGTCGTGCCCGTGGAACCCACCATCGTCAGCGGGTCGTTCTGCCACCGCGGGTCGCCGATCGTGCCGGTGTTGCCGTTGACGGTCACCGACGCGCCCGTGAACGGGATCACACCGAAGTTCGCGAGTGGCAGCGTGCCGCCGGACCACGGCGCCTCGACGATCCATTCGGCCGACGATCGCTTGGCCGATCCCGAATTCTGGGTCGTGGTGAACGACTTGCCCGTCGTCACGTTCGTGAGCGTGAGAGCGAACGCCTTCTTGCTCGTATACGCGACCTCGGCGGTCACCCAGTCACCGGGTTTGACCGGAACCGAGGTGATGCTCACGGACCACTTCGGATACATCTCGTACCACGCGGAGTAGACGGCCTTGCCGTTCACCCAATCGGTCTCTGTCCCGATCTGCTCGACGGTGCCGCTCGAGTACCCGTCGATCCCGATCCACGATGCGGAGTACGCGCTGTACGGCGGCGTCGGCGTCACCGTGGTGACCATCCAGCTGCCCTTGACGTCGGTCACCACGCCGCTCTTGGGCCTCGCGAGGTTCGTCTCCACGGCGTACCCGGACCAGTTCCGGCTCGTGCTCAGCCGCAGCCCCGGGATCCTCGGAGCCACGGGCGCAGCATAGGCGGGAACCGTGGCGAGCATCACGGCGATGAGGACGATCGCGGGCACTGCTCGCAGAGCCACTCTTCGCATCATCCGACTCACGACCCTTCGACGTGCCATCCGACAAACGGCTCCTACCCAAGATGCGCGCGGACGTCACCGCAGGTCGGAGGCCACTTCTTCGGCCTCGCCGGCGAACACACCGATGTCGATACCGAGCGACTCCTTCGCCATGTCGCGCAGCTTGAACTTCTGGACCTTGCCGGAGGCGGTCATCGGGAACTCGTCGACGAAGAACACGTACTTCGGCGCCTTGTAGCGGGCCATGCGCGCCCGCGCGTACTCCTGCACGTCGCCCTCGGTGATGTCGGAGCCCGCCGAGCGCCGCACGAACGCGCCGACGACCTCGCCGTACTTGGCGTCCGGCACTCCGACGACCTGCGCGTCCTCGACGCCGGGCATCGTGTAGAGGAACTCCTCGATCTCGCGCGGGTAGATGTTCTCGCCGCCGCGGATGATCATGTCCTTGATGCGCCCGGTTATGCGGTAGTAGCCATCCTCGTCGACGGTGCCGATGTCCCCGGAGTGCAGCCAGCCGTCCTTGTCGATGGCGATGGCGGTGGCCTCCGGCATCTTGTAGTAGCCCTTCATGATGTTGTAGCCGCGGCAGCACAGCTCGCCCGGGACGTTCACCGGGCAGTCCTCGCCGGTCTCCGGATCGATCACGCGCACTTCGACCACGTCGTGCTTGCGGCCGACCGTCTCGCACTTGCGCTCCAGCGTGTCGTCCGTGGTGGTCTGCGTGAACACGGGAGACGTCTCCGTCAGCCCGTAGCAGATGGTCATCTCGCTGGCGTGCATGCGGTCGATGACCTGCTTCATCGTCTCGACCGGGCACGGGCTGCCGGCCATGATCCCCGTGCGCAGGGAGCTGAGGTCGAACAGGTCGAACATCGGGCTCGCCAGCTCCGCGATGAACATCGTGGGCACGCCGTAGAGCGCCGTCGCCTTCGTCTTCTGCACCGCCGCGAGCACGATCACGGGGTCGAACGACTCGACCATCACGGTGGTGGCGCCGTGCGTGAGGATCGCGAGCACGCCGAGCACGCACCCGAAGCAGTGGAACAGCGGGACCGGCAGGCAGACCCGGTCCTCGGGTGTGAACCTCTCACGCTCGCCGATGCAGAAGCCGTTGTTGAGGATGTTGCGGCTCGTGAGCATGACGCCCTTGGGGAAGCCCGTCGTGCCGCTGGTGTACTGCATATTGATGACGTCGTCGGCCTGCAGGGAGGCCGTCAGCTCGCGCAGCGGCCCGTCGGGCGTGTGCTCGCCCAGGATGAGCAACTCGGGGACGTTGTAGAAGCCACGGTGCTTCTCAGGCCCCATGTAGATGAGCGACTTCA
>PKWR01000125.1 GCA_003133285.1 Coriobacteriia bacterium | reverse complement strand
CGCCCAGCCGGCGGCACGCAGCAGCCCGCCGTCGGCCAGCGCCAGCACGTCGGGGCGCGCGAGCGAGAAGAGCAGGAACATCTCGGCCGTCCACCGTGCGACGCCCTTCACCCGCGTGACCTCGGCGACGACCGCATCGTCATCGAGCGCGTCGAGCGAGGCGAGGTCGAGATCGCCGGAGTGGACGCGCTCAGCGAGGTCGCGCACGTAGCGCACCTTCGCACCCGAGAGCCCGACGGAGCGCATCGCGCCGTCCTCGAGCCCGAGGACTGCTGCGGGCTCGACCGGGCCGAGGGCCTCGAATCTCCGCCAGATCGTGTTCGCGGCGGCCGTCGAGAGCTGCTGGCCGACGATCGCGCTCGCCAGCGACACGAAGCGGTCGGCCTCGACGCCGACGCTCACGTCTCCCACCGCGCGAGTGACCGCGGCCATCACGGGGTCGGTCGCGAGCGCGACGACCTCGGGGGACGCGGGACCGTACGCGAGCCGCACTACTCGACCCACACGGCGGCGTACCAGTTCTGCGGCTCGTCCTCCGAGGCCAGTGTCTGGATCGGCAGCCCCATGTTGTGGGCGGTCGCGAAGACGTCGATGCCGACGGAGTGGAACGCGGGGCGCGCCTTCTTGGGCTGGGCGCAGGGCTTGCCCTTCAGGCCCACGCACTCGGGACAGGACGCGCAGTCGCTCATCGAGAACGCCAGGTAGTAGCCGTCGACGAACGCCCTCTGCTCGAGGGCGTAGGAGGCCTCCTGGGCGATCTTCTTGTCGGGAGAGTGCACGATCAGACCCCAGCTATAGCGGCGCAGCACCGGCTCGTACTCCCACGGCATCAGCGAGCCGGGACGCGAGGGGCATGTCGGGCCCTTGCCCCAGTCCGCGCAGCCGAACATGCACTTCAGGATGGTGCGAGGCTCGAAGACGATGTCGTCGGGCGTGAACGGCACGGCGTCCGCCGCACCCAGTTTGAGGGCGAGCGCGACGTAGCGCGGAAGATCCTGCTCACGATCCATGGGATGCGGCCCTTCGACGGCGTTCGGAGTACCTGGTGATACTAGCGCGTCGGCGGACGCATCTCGACCACGGCACCACTGGCGTCGCCCGCGTACACGATGTCGGCGGGACGCAGTGCGAAGATGCCGCACGCCACGACCCCCGGGATGCACGCGATCGAGCACTCGACCGAGCCCGGGTCGGCCAGGCCCAGGCCGTACACGTCGAGCAGCTCGTTGCCGTTGTCGGTGACGAAGTCGATGCGGGGCACCGCCCGCCCGCCGAGCTCGGACAGCCGCCGCACGACCCAATGGCGCGCGAACGGGAGCACCTCGACGGGCACGGGACCGCTGCCCAGAGCGGGGACCACCTTCGCGTCGTCCACGATGCACACGAACAGGTCCGCGGAGCAGGCCAGGACCTTCTCGCGCGCATGGGCCCCGCCCCCTCCCTTGATCAGACGCATCAGGGGATCGACCTCGTCGGCGCCGTCTATGTACAGGGGGACGCGACCCGAGTCCGGCAGGGGCACGACGTCGATACCGGCGGCCAGCAGCAGGTGGGCGGTCCGCCTCGAGCTTGCGACCGCTTCTCCGGGGCAGCGGTCCGAAGCGGCGAGGACCTCGATGAACTGCGCCACGGTCGCGCCCGTGCCGATGCCCATGAGCGAGCCGGGCTCGACGTGCTCGAGCGCGCGAACGGCGGCGGCGCGCATCGCCACGGTGCGCGCTTCATCGGGGAACAGCTCGTAGGTACCGGACGTCATCGTGATCTCCCCTGACCGGTCTGTCCTGCCTGGGCCTGCGGCACGGCTTCCTCCTCCAGCATACCCGCCTCGGGCAGGGGCATGCGGTTCAGACGCGCGGCTCGAAGCGCAGCGAGGCGGAGTTCATGCAGTAGCGCGTGCCCAGGGGCGCCGGGCCGTCATCGAAGAGGTGACCCAGATGGCCGCCGCAGCGCGCGCAGCGGACCTCGGTGCGCTTCATGAGGAGGCTGGTGTCCGTGTGCGTCTCGACAGCAGCGGGCTCCATCGGCTTCATGAACGAAGGCCAGCCCGATCCGGAGTCGTACTTGTCGCGGGAGTCGAACAGCGGACGTCCGCAACCGCCGCAGAGATAGGTGCCGTCGGCGTGGTTGTCCCAGAGCTCGTTGGCGAACGCGGGCTCGGTACCCGCGTGGCGCAGCACGCGGTAGGCGTCCGGGGACAGCATGCGCTTCCACTCTTCGTCCGTGTGCTCGATCTCGTAGGGCATGGAGCGCCTCCTTGTGGGGGTTCAGCGAACGAGCCGGCCGACACGCTCCCGGCGACCCGCGAACGCGCGCACTTCGTCCTGCACGGCCTCGCTCAGGCCCGTGAGCGGGAGCTCGCGCTCCACCTGCTCGGCGCTCCCGCAGCCGTCGAGCCAGCCGTTGAGCCGCGCGGCCGCGGTCGAATCGGTGAACGCGCGCTCGTCGGGCATCAACGGCCGGAACTGCGCGAACACGTCGCGGTGGGAGCGCAGACGGAACTTCTGGTGATAGTCCTCCGCGAGCCAGAACCGCGACAGCGGCTCGACCGACGTGTGCAGGAGGCCGGTGGACAGCTGGGTGCGCTCCAGCGCGCGCCCTGCAGCGGCCGCCTCCTCGTCGGTCCGGTAGAAGACCGCCGAACGATACTGCGCAGAGCAGGAGCGCACCCGCGGGTCGTGTCCGGCGAAGAAGGACGCCAGCAGGTCGTCGTAGGTGAGGACCTGCGGGTCGTAGTCGAACTCGACCGTCTCACTGTGGTCGCCGATGCGCTGGTAGGTCGGCGACACCGAGGTGCCGCCGCAGTAGCCGACACGCGTGCGGATGACGCCGTCCATGCACCCGAACCGGGCGTCGGGTCCCCAGAATCAACCCATGGCGAACGTGGCGGTGCGAAACGACTCGGGCTGCTCGAGGTCGAGCGGCGGGACCGTGAGCTTCGAGAAGGCGGTGGCGCGTGGCTGCTGCATGGGTGTGACCTCCAGCAACAGTCATACCCACTCGCCCTCCGCGGCGCCGCGCGACGAGGAAGTCCGCTAGCGCGCGAGCTCGTCGGCGAGCATCTCGAGGAACAGGCCCACGTCCGTGACCACGCCCACCGTCTGGAACGAGCCGCGGTCGGCGAGCTTCGTGACGACCGCAGGGTTGATGTCGACACAGACGGTGGTGGTCGAGGCCGGCAACATGTTCCCCGTGGCGATCGAGTGCAGCATGGTCGAGAACATCAGGCATGCGCCGGCGTCGCGACAGTGAGCACGCATCGCGGCCTGCGCCTCGAGCACGTCGGTGATCACCCCGGGCATCGGGCCGTCGTCGCGGATCGACCCCGCCAGCACGTACGGGGTGCCCTTCGTCACCAGCGTGTACATGAGCCCGCTGGTCAGCACGCCGTCGGCGACGGCCTTCTCGAA
>PKWR01000019.1 GCA_003133285.1 Coriobacteriia bacterium | reverse complement strand
AAGGCGATGTTGTCGTAGATCGTCATCGGGAATGGCGTCGGCTTCTGGAACACTATGCCGACGCGCGAGCGCAGCGCATTCAGATCGACACCGGGGTCGATGATGTTCTCGCCGCCCATCATCACCTGGCCGGTGGCGCGCTGGCCGGGATAGAGGTCGTACATCCGGTTCANNGCAGCAGCGTGGACTTGCCGCATCCCGACGGGCCGATCATGCCGGTAACCTGCCGATCCGGGAGGTCGAGGTTGATGTCCTTCAGCGCGCGATTGCTGCCATAAAAGAAATCCAGGTTGCGGATGGAAATCCGCGCCGTGTTCAGGCCGTTGGCGGCGGCACGCGCCTGCATGCCTCCGAAATTTCCCTGTTTCACCGCAGCCTCACCGATCGTCGTGTTCATTGCATCCTCTTGGCCATTCCGGGCTCATTCGCCGCGGTTCCGGTCATGCTACTTGCCGCCACGCAGAACCACCCGCGCCACGATGTTGAGCGCCAATACACCGAATGTGATCAGCAGCGCGCCGACCCACGCGAGTTGCACCCAGTCGTCGAATGCCGAGCCGGCATATTGGTAGATGGTAACAGGCAGGCTCGACATCGGTTTGGTCAGGCTGAGCGACCAGTTGAGGTTGCCGAGGCTGGTGAACAGCAGCGGCGCGGTTTCCCCCGCGACGCGGGCCAGCGCCAGCAGGATGCCGGTGACAATACCATCCTTCGCCGCACGATAGCAGATCAGCACGATCATCTTCCATTTCGGCGCGCCGAGCGCAACCGCCGCCTCGCGCATCGCGGTCGGGATCAGGCTGAGCATGTCCTCGGTGGTGCGGACCACGATCGGGATGACGATCACCGCCAGGGCCATGCAGCCAGCAACTCCGGAGAAGCCGCCGAACGGGGCCACGATCAGCTGGTAGATGAAAAGGCCGATCAGGATGGAAGGGGCGGACAGCAGGACATCGGAGACGAAGCGCACCGCATTGCCGAGCACCGAACCATGGGCGTATTCGGCGAGGTAGGTACCGACCAGAAGGCCGATCGGCGTTCCGATGGCGACACCGACCACGGTCTGGATCAAGCTGCCAACGATGGCATTGAGCAGCCCGCCATGCGAGCCGGGCGGCTTGGTCACCTCGGTTAAGACCGACAGCCCGATGCCGCTGAAACCGCGGATCAGCAAGGTTGCCAGGATAGAGGCCAGCAGCAGCAGGCCGATAGCAGTGGCCGCGTAGCAGAGGATTTTGACAACCGTATCCGAGCGCTTGCGGCTGCGGCTGAGTCGCTGGGCCACCTTCATATTCTTCGCTGGGCCGGTGTGGGAAGCCGTGAGGGAGACGCTCATCGGATCATCCCTTCAACCGAGGCCGCAGCAACATGCGCGATATCGCCAGCACAATGAACGAAATCACAAACAGAATGAAGCCGAGGGCGAGCAGCGAGGCGAGCTTCAGGCTGCCGGCCTCGCTTTCCGGAAACTCCAGCGCGACGATAGAGGCGATGGTGTTGCCAGGGCCGAACAAGGTTGTGGCGATCCGGTTGGTGTTGCCAATGACGAAAGTGACAGCCATCGTCTCACCCAGAGCGCGGCCGAGGCCAAGCATGATGCCGCCCATCACCGAAACCCGCGTGTAGGGAATGACGATGGCGCGCATCACCTCCCAGGTAGTGCAGCCAAGGCCATAGGCGGATTCCTTGAACACCGGCGGCACGGCCATGAACACGTCGCGCATGGTGGCGGCGATGAAGGGAATGATCATCACCGCCAGGATCAGCGCCGCGGTCAGGATGCCGGTGCCGAACGGAGGGCCCTGGAACAGGGCACCGATCACCGGCAGCTCGCCGATGCTGTCGATCACAGTGGGCTGGATATACTGCGCCATGACCGGCACGATCACGAAAAAGCCCCACATGCCGAAGATGATCGATGGCACCGCGGCCAGCAACTCGATCGCGGTGCCGACCGGGCGGCGCAGCCATTGCGGCGCCAGTTCGGTCAGGTAGAAGGCCACCCCGAAGGCAATTGGCACGGAGAGCAACAGCGCCAGCACCGCGGTGGCGACGGTGCCGAAGATCGATACCGCGGCGCCGTACTGTTCCTGCACCGGGTCCCAGTCGGTCGAGGTCAGGAAACCGAACCCGAATTTCCGGAACGCCGGCAGGCCACCGATGAACAGCTCGATGATGATCGCCCCGAGCAGCACCAGCACCAGAACACCCGAAGAGCGGGTGAGACCGGCAAAGATCAGGTCCCCGGCATTCGAACCGCGGGAGACGGATTTGGCTGGAGCGGCGGCGGCAACGGCTTGCTGCAAGAAAAATACCCCTGATCTCGGAACTCAGAAGCCTAGCCAGGCAGGAGTGCCGGCCCACCGGGCCGGCACTTTCGGTCAGACGGTATCAGTGCTTGACCTCGGTGGCCCAGGACGAGCGCACCGCGCTCTGCACCGCTTCCGGCAGCGGGATGTAGTCCAGGCTGCTAGCGATCCCCGAGCCGTTCTTGTAGGCCCAATCGAAGAACTTAATCACGTTGGCGCTGCGTGCGGTATCTTTCGGATCCTTCGGCAGCTCGATGAACGTGGTGGAGACGATCGGCCAGCTCTTGTCGCCGGGCTGGTCGATAATGTCCACGGCATAGTTCTTCGCATCCTTCCAGTTGGCATTGGACGCGGCGGCTTGGAATGTTTCCGGCGTCGGCGTGACGTAATGGCCCGCCTTGTTGCGCAGCTGGGTGGTGATCAGCTTGTTCTGGGTGGCATAGGCGCTTTCAACATAGCCGATCGCGCCCTTGGTGTTGCGCACGGTGGCGGCAACGCCGTCATTGCCCTTCGCGCCGGCGCCGGCCGGCCATTTCACCGAGGTCGCGGCACCAGTGGTGCTTTTCCATGCCGGGCTGACCGCCGAGAGGTACGAGGTCCACACATAGGTCGTGCCGGAACCGTCGGCGCGGTAGACCGGGGCGATGGCGAGGCTCGGCAGGGTCAGGCCGTGGTTGGCCTCGACGATGCGCGGGTCGTTCCACTTGGAAACCTTGCCGGCGTAGATGTCGGCCACCAGGTCGCCCGGCAGCTTCATCGCGTTCATGTCCACGCCCGGGATGTTCACGATCACCACGACCGCGCCCATGACGGTGGGGAACTGGAGCAGATTGCCGGATTCCAGCTTCGCCGCGTCCATCGGGGCGTCGGAAGCGCCGAAATCGACCGTGCGATTGAGTATCTGGTTCTGGCCGCCGCCGGAGCCGATGGCCTGGTAGTTCAATTCGATGCCGGTCGCGGCCTTCGCGGCCTCGCCCCACTTCGAGTAGACGGGCGCGGGAAATGTGGCGCCGGCACCAGTGATCTGCTGTGCCTGAGCACTGACGGTAAAGCCGGCCAGGGTGATGGCCAGAGCCGTGGTCACGATTTTCATAGATACTCCTCGGGGTCTTGCCATGGGGCAACGCGGCGGGAACCTACGCAGTAGAGAAGACGATGAGATTGCAGTTTTATGACGGTTTGATGACATCGGACCGTCCGGCCGGCAGCGACCCAGATCTTCCGGCCACAAGCCCTCGGCGTGCCGCTGCCCGAAGACAAGCCGGACGCGCGGAAGCCCTGTGCCAGATAGCGGCAATTCTGCTAGGCATCGGCTCAAGGTAAAGCCACGACACGGGAGCGTCCATGCACATCTTTCAAGGCCGGGGCACCAGCAATGGCGGCGCCGCGTGAGCGCACATGCAGGGCCGACCGCCGTCACGGAACTGACGCCGCACCGGATCGAGCAGGCGCTGCGCCACATGGCGGAATTCCCGGCCGTTTGCCTGGTGCTGGGCGAAATCGTCGTGCTGTTCGCCGGCGTGACGTCGCGCTACGCGTTCCACGCCCCTCTGGTCTGGAGCGACGAGCTGGCCTCCATCATGTTCCTCTGGCTCGCCATGTTGGGCGCCGTGATCGCGTTGCAGCGCGGCGAGCACATGCGGCTGACCGTGATCGCCGCCGGCCTGCCGCCGACCTGGCGGGCGCGGGCGGAGGCGCTGGCGGAAGCGGAGCGCCTCGAGCGCGAGGCGGAGGCGGCGCGGGCTGCGGCGGACACCTCGGCCGGGCTCGCGACGACCGAACTTGCTGCAGCCGGCATCGCCGACGGCGGGTTGGAGGACGCCCGCCGGCTCGCCGCGGAGGCCCGTCTCGAGGCCGAGGACGCGCTGCAGGCCTTCGACGAACTGACGGCCGAGGCCGCGACCCTGCGCACGAGGATCGACGCCGTGGGCCGCGAGGACCGTCTCGCCTCGCTGCGGCTCGAGGACGAGACGCTCGGCGAGCTGATCGCGGCGGACGTGCGCGAGTACACGGTGCTCGTGCTCGCCTCCCAGCTGCTGACACGAGCGCAGGCGCGCTACGAGCGCGAGCGCCAGCCCGAGGTCGTCAAGCGCGCGGAGGCGGCGTTCGCGCGCATGACCAACGGCCGCTTCCCGCATATCGCGATACCGCTGGGCAAGGAGGATATCGAGGTGTTCACGACGAACGCCGCCGCGGCCGGCACCGACAAGCTGTCGCGCGGAACGGCCGAGCAGCTCTACCTCGCGCTGCGCATCGGGCTCGTCGACCAGCTCGGCGACGTCGGCGCGGGCCTGCCGGTGCTCATGGACGACGTGCTGGTGAACTTCAGCCCCGACCGCCTGCAGCCCGCCGCCGAGGCAGTCGCGGAGCTGGCGGAGAAGCGGCAGGTCGTGTTCTTCACCTGCCACCCGGCGATGGCGGACCTCCTGTGCCGCGTGGCGCCACAAGCGGTCCGCATCGAGCTCGAGGGCCCGGCCGCGCAGAGCTAGGCGGTCGCCGCGCCGGTGACCAGCAATCCTTGCGGCGCACCGACGCGCTCGACCAGGCGCAGCGCCTCGTACTCGCACGCGGAGCGGCAGACGCCGCATCCGTAGCACTTCTCCGCGTCCACGACGGCGCGCTTGTGCCCCGGTCCGATGGTGATCGCCTCGAACGGGCAGCGCTCGACGCACCCGGCGCATCCGGTGCAGGCGTCGGGGTCGGCCTCCGCGCGGTAGTGGCCCTTGAACATGATCGGCGTCTCGTGCTCGATCGTGATCTTCATCGCCATGCAGCCGGCCTCCAGGCTGCAGTTGCAGATCGCGCCGATGAAGGGTGTCACGAAGGTCCACACCGAGTGCATGAGGCCTTCCTCCTCGGTGCGCCGCAGGATCGCCATGGCCTGCGCCTTGGTGAGCGTCTCGAACTTCCGGGTGTCGGGGCCCGTGTCGTAGTCGGCGAAGCCCTTCTCGAGCAGCGCGTCGATCGGTTTGGTCGTGATCGCCAGGCAGTAGCCGTCGGACTTGTTGCCCGCGGTGTAGCGGCACGGGCAGGGGACGCGCACGATCGACGTCGCGATGTCGAAGACGGCCTCGCACTCCTCGATCGGGACCGGCTGCCCGAAGTGGGACTTCTTCATCTGCGCGGTGGCGGCCACGCGGCCCAGGTCGCGCAGCGGGGCGGGTAGCCGCTCGAGCCGCGTGAGGTTCTTGAGCGTCCAGTCGCGGCCCTTCGGGAAGCCGGTGATGAAGTCCAGCAGGTAGTCCTGGCGCTTGAGGTCGGCGTCCAGGTCGTACGCGTACGTGCTCGCCTGGAGGTACCACGCCTTGCCGTCACCATGCTGCACGCAGAACTGACACATCGACGGACCCTCGCTTCGCCGGACACCGCGCCGGTCGGCACCTGCATGAAGATACCCGTCGTCGCGGTCTCCGCAGGGGGCCGCGCTGAAGCCGGACGGCGGCCTCAGGCCGCGCCGGCACCGGCCCGCGACCGCAGGAGCGTGAGCGACGTCCGGCCCAGGAGCCGGTCCAGGGTGTCGCGCGCCTCCTGCAGCTGCTGCAGGCCCGCCTCCACCTGCACGGCAGCCGGTGTGGTCGCGCTCTCGTCGTTGCTGACGAGCGCATCGAGTGCCATGTCCAGTCCGGCGAGCACCTCGGAGCCACCCGTGACGATCTGGTCGCGGACCTGGAGCGCGTCGGCGCCGGCCACCTCGAGCCCGTTGACCTCGTCGACGAGCCGGCGCGCGGCGGCGATCCGGCCGCGGAAGGCCGCCACGTTGATGGCGCCGCCGGCGGACTCCGTGGCGAAGGACGACGCGATCGGGGTGATCGCGGCGCGGACCGCTTTCAGCCGACCGTCCAAGGCGGTGAGCTCGGCGGTCTGCCTGGTGTCGGGCCGCGGCGACGCGAACAGCGTCGTCAGCCACCACGCACCGGCGGCCAGAGCGGTCAGCACCACCAGGGCGGCCAGCGAGATGAGGAGCGCCCGGCGGCGGTCGGGACCCGCGGGAGGGGTGCCGGACACCGTGACCGGGTCCGTGCCCATCGCTTCGCCTCGCGAGCGTGCCATCTGCTCTCCTCGTGACCGGGATGCCCTGTCGTGGGGGAACATACACCAGAACACACCATGGCGCGCCGTGGGCACGCCACACCCCCGAGAGGAGTGACGAGTTGCCGCAGATCAAGGTGTTCGCGCTCTCCACCTGCCCCTACTGCCGTCAGGCCCGTTCCTTCCTCGACGACAGCGGCGTCGCCTACGACGTTGTCGAAGTCGACAAGCTCACGGGCCAGGAGCGCACGGATGCGATCGACGAGGTGAAGCGGCTGTCCAACGGCACCTCGTTCCCCGTGCTCGTGATAGGCGACGAGGTCGTCGTCGGCTACAACAAGTCCCGGATCCAGCAACTCATCGAGGCCTAGCCGCCTGAAGCGCCAAGAGGGGATCCACACGTGAGCGACGCATCCGTTCGGAGACGCTTCTCCGACGGCACCACCGCCGACGATCTCAAAGCGTACATGGCGCCGTTCGTGGAGCGTCTCGGCTACCGCCTCAACACCGACGAGGGGTTCGTCGACGCGGTCCTGGCCTCGGAGCTCGAGATCCTCGCCGAGACGGGCGACGTGTACTGCCCGTGCCGGATCCGCACCGGCGACGCGAAGGCCGACGTGGCCATCATCTGCCCGTGCATCGCGTTCCACATGGACGAGTTCGCTGCGCTGCGGAAGTGCTGGTGCGGGCTGTTCATCCGCACCGACGTCGAGGACGGCAGCTCCCTGGAGGGCGTGATCGAGACGACGTCCGGCCCGGTGGACGTACGGGTGGCTGCCTACGATGACCTCGCGGACGGACAGGTGCGGCACGTGAAGATCGGGAAGCGCGACATCGCCCTCGCGCGCGCCGCAGGCGAGTACTTCGCGCTCTCGAACGTCTGCCGGCACGCGTTCGCGCCCTTGGCCGAGGGGTTCATGGACGGCTCCCAGCTCATGTGCCCGTGGCACGGGTGGCGCTACGACGTCCGTGACGGGAGCACCGACCATCCGGATGCGGACGTGCGCACCTACCCGGTGACCGTGCGCGACGGCGAGGTCTTCCTCCGAGTCGAGCTCTAGGTCCGCGTCAGTCCTGCGAGCGGCCGACGCCGTGACGCCCGTTGCCTGTCCACGCGTGGCGTCGCCGGTGGCGCCTGCGGTTGACGGCGATGAACACCACGCTCGAGACGCCCGCGAAGACGAGCCACTCCGCGCCGGGGCTGCCGCCGGCGGCCTCGAGGGCCGCGGCGCACGCCGCTCCGAACGCGAAGGGGGCCGAAGCCCGGTCGCGCGCGAGCGCGCTGCCGACGGCGATGCCGGCGGCCACGATCACCCACGCCCAGAACCACAGCCGCACCCTGCGCCCCCTCGTTCGCGACCCGTCGATCTCAGCGTACCGCAAACCCTGCGTGGGTCGGAGCGCGCATATAAGCGCACTAATAGCATAGCAGTAGTGCGCTATCCCCCGTTGTATGCGGCGCCGCACGCGGGTACAGTCGGTGCGAGGTTCCAGACGCTCTCATCGTTCTGCGGAGGTCCGTGATGACACAAAGACTCCCCGGCGTGGTCGACACCATCGGCTCGACGCCGCTCGTCCGTCTCGACAAGCTCGGCGCCGGCCTTCCGGGTCGCGTCTACATCAAGCTCGAGTCGCGCAATCCCGGCGGTTCCGTCAAGGACCGGATCGGCCGGGCGATGATCGACGACGCGGAGGCCCGCGGCCTCATCGCCCCCGGCCGGTCGGTGATCGTCGAGCCGACCAGCGGCAACACCGGCATCGCCCTCGCGCTGGTCGGCGCGGCCCGGGGCTACCGCGTGGTGCTCACGATGCCCGAGTCGTTCTCCATCGAGCGCCGCAAGCTCTTCGCGGCGTACGGCGCAGAGCTGGTGCTGACCGACCGGGCACTGGGCATGAAGGGCGCCGTCGACAAGGCGCGCGAGGTCGCGGACGGTATCGAGGGAGCGTTCATCCCGGGCCAGTTCGACAACCCGGCGAACCCCCAGGCGCACTACGCCACCACCGGCCCCGAGATCGATGCGGCCCTCGGTGACGAAGAGCTCTATGCGTTCGTGGCCGGGGTCGGGACGGGCGGCACCATCAGCGGTGCCGGGCGCTTCCTGAAGGAGGCCCGTCCCGGGACGCTCGCGGTGGCGGTGGAACCGTCGGAGTCGCCGATCATCTCCCAGAAGCTCGCGGGCGAGACGCTCACCCCCGGCCCGCACGGGATCCAAGGCATCGGCGCCAACTTCATCCCGGTGACCCTCGACCTGGGCGTCCTCGACGAGGTCGAGCACGTCGACGGACCCGCCTCGATCGCGATGGCGCGTCGCCTCGCAGCCGAGGAGGGCGTCTTCGTCGGGATCTCGTCGGGCGCCAACGTCGCCGCGGCGTTGCGGCTGGCCGCGCGCCCCGAGTCGGCCGGCAAGGTCATCGTCACGATCGCTCCGTCGACGGGCGAGCGCTACCTGTCGACGCCCCTGTGGGAGGGATACGGCGAGTGAGAGTCTCTCAGCGCCTGGACTACGCCGTCCGCGCCCTCACCGCGCTGGCCCAGCAGCCTCCCGGCGTCTACGTCGCCGCGGGCGACATCGCCGACGCGCTCGGACTGCCGCGCCGGTTCGTGGAGCAGCAGTTCACGGGGCTGGCGCGGGCCGGGATCGTCGACTGCCGCCGGGGCGCGGGCGGTGGCTGCGCGCTCCTGCGGCCGGCGGACGAGATCACGGTCGGGGAGGTCGTCCGGGCGGTGCAACACCTCGTCCTCGACGTGCCGCACGTGACGGGCTCCGCGGTCACCGAGATGTGGGTCGCCGCATCCGCCTCGCTCGAGCTGGCGCTGCACGACACGACCCTGGCCGACCTGGCCGCGCGGCAGCGTGAGCTCGATGCCGAGGTCGCGCCGATGTACTACATCTGACGCCGCGCGGTCTTCGTCGCGGTCCTGCACTTCGAGCGGCCTCCGTATATCCATTCGGGAGCCGCTTCCATCAGGTCGGAGCCGTGCTCGGACTCCGCGCGCCGGCCTCCCCGCACGACGACGAAACACGCACGAAACATGCGGGTCGCGGCCCCCTCGAAACTGCGTTCTTGCGCTGTTACTCCTTGTATCGCTCTGATACACTCGCTGAATCCTGAGGCAGGGTGTATCCAGGGAGATCTTCGAGCCACCCGGCCAGCAGATCAGGGCAGTCAAGTCAGAGGAAAGGGATGAGCATGGGCAAGTTCAAGAAGTACCTGTCCGTCGTCGCCGTGCTCGCTGCCGTGGCGCTGGTCGTCACCGGTTGCGGAGCGTCGACCACAGGCGGAGGCACCACGGGCGGTACCGCGCCCGTCAGCATCACGATCGGCATCGGCGCCCCGATCACCCAGGGCGCGACCGCACTCGGTCTCGGCATGGAGCGCGGCGCCAAGCTCGCCATCGCGGACATGAACAAGTCCCCTGAGGCGAAGGCCGCCGGAATCACGTTCACCAGCACCACCGGTGACGACCAGGGCGACCCCAAGACGGGCGTCAACGTCGCCAACCAGTTCGCCTCGAACCCGAACCTCGTGGGCGTCATGGGCCACCTGAACTCGGGCGTCTCCATCCCGTCATCTGCTGTCTACAGCCGCGCGAACATCGTCATGGTGTCGCCGGCCTCCACGAACCCGCAGCTCACCCTGCAGGGTCTCAAGAACGTCTTCCGCGTCTGCACGATCGACTCGGTCCAGGGCCCCGCGGCCGCTGACCGTGCCACCGGCGACCTGGGCAAGAAGGCCGTCTTCATCGTCGACGACTCGACCCCGTACGGCACCGGCCTCGCCGACGAGTTCGGCAAGGAGTTCACCGCCAAGGGCGGCAAGGTCCTCGGTCGCGAGAAGACCGGCGACAAGGACACGGACTTCAAGGCCCTCGTCACCAAGATCAAGGCCACGAACCCGGACCTGGTCTACTACGGCGGCGTGTACAACGCCGGCGCGCTGCTCTCCAAGCAGCTCAAGGACGGCGGCGTGAAGGTCCCGATGATGGGTGGCGACGGTCTCTACGACGGCCAGTACATCAAGCTCGCCGGTGCCGCCAACGCTGAGGGCGACTTCGCCACCTCCGTCGGCCTCCCGCTGGCCCAGCTCCCTGCCGGCGAGAAGTTCACGACCGAGTTCAAGGCCGCGTACCCCAACGATGAGATCGCCGCATACGACGCGTACTCGTACGACGCCGCGACGGTCATCATGAAGGGCGTCCTCGCCGCAGCCGGCAAGGTCACCGCCGCGAAGGTCACCTCTCCTGAGGGCCGCGCCGCGGTTATCGCCGCCGTTGCCGCCACGAACTACGAGGGCATCACGGGCGCGATCGCGTTCGACGCCAACGGCGACACCACCAACAAGGCCATCACGCTGTATGTGGTCAAGGGCGGCGTGTGGATCCCGTACGTCAAGTAACGCAGCTCTGACCTTCCAGATGTAAGAGACTCCGGGAGCCCGGGCGGGTGCACCACAAGCCCCGCCCGGGCTTTCTCGGTGGGTACCGGGTCGGCTCTGCGCCCGCAGCCATGCGAAGACCGAGGGCGCCCCAGGGCCGTGCTACGATTCCGGCGGTCTCACCAAGCGGCCGCGGCAGGGAAACGAGGGGAACACGTGGCTCTCTCTACTCTCATCCAGCAGATGGTGAACGGCGTCACGCTGGGTGGAATGTACGCACTGATCGCACTCGGCTACACACTGGTGTACGGCATCATGCTCATGATCAACTTCGCTCACAGCGAGATGTTCATGGCGGGTGCCTACGTCGGCCTGTTCACGTTGACGGGCCTCACCAACCCCAAGCTCGTCGGGTCCGGCGCCGTCGCCTTCCTCACGAAGAACGGCATCGGACTCGTGCTCCTGTTCACCATCGTGTTCCTGGTGGCGGGGATCGCCGTCGGACTGCTCGGCGTGGTCATCGAGCGGACCGCCTACCGGCCGCTGCGCAACGCGCCGCGCCTCGCGCCGCTCATCTCGGCGATCGGCGTTTCGATCTTCCTGCAGAACGCGGTGCTGCTGTGGGTCGACAGCAAGGCACTGCCGTTCCCGCAGGTGTTCCCGGTCATCGATCTCAAGATCTACGGCAACGCATCGATCAGCACGCTCCAGATCTTCATCCTGGTCTCGGTCGTACTCATCCTGATCGTGCTCGACACGTTCGTGGGCAAGACGCGCATCGGCAAGGCCATGCGCGCCACCTCACAGGACCGTGACGCGGCCGGGCTGATGGGCGTCAACATCAACACGGTCATCGCGCTCGCGTTCTTCATCGGACCCGCCCTCGGGGCCGTCGCGGGCATCTTCAATGGCATGTACTACGGCACGGTGAACTGGAACATGGGGTTCCTCCCCGGCATCAAGTCCTTCACCGCGGCCGTTATCGGTGGTATCGGCAACCTGAGAGGCGCCATGCTGGGCGGCTTCGTGCTCGGCATCATCGAGTCGCTCGCGGCCGGGTTCCTCTCGACCGGCTACAAGGACGTCGTCGCCTTCGTCATCCTGATCCTGGTCCTGATCTTCCGTCCGGGCGGCCTGCTCGGCGAGTCCGTCGTGGAGAAGGTGTAGCTATGGGCGGATCAAAGATGGATATCCGGACCAACGTCCAGTCGGGCTCGTGGAGCCGTGGCAAGATCGCTCTCGCCGTCCTTCTGGGTGTGCTGGTCGTGTTCGCCCCGGTGTTGCTGCAGGGCTTCCAGACGATGAGCTTCTTCGTCCGGGTGCTCGGCATCATCGGCATCTACGTGCTGCTGGCCTTGGGCCTCAACATCGTCGTCGGCTACGCGGGCCTTCTCGACCTGGGATACGTCGCGTTCTACGCGATGGGGGCGTACGCGGCGGTCATCCTCGGCGAGAAGTTCGTCGCGGTCGTCCAGACGATCAGCAACGTGGGACTGAGGGACTTCCTCGTGAGTTCCCAGTTCCTCGTGATGCTGCCCGTGGCGGCGATCATCGCGGCGCTCACCGGTCTCGCTCTGGGAACACCGGTCCTGCGGCTTCGCGGTGACTACCTGGCCATCGTGACGCTCGGATTCGGCGAGATCATCCGCATCCTCGCCACGAACGACTTCCTGGGACTGACGAAGGGCGCCTACGGCATGATGGCGCCGATCGCGCAGCCGCTGGGCCTCGCACAGCTGCAGCTGCTCCCGATCGCGATCCCTGCGATCGGCTTCAACTTCATCTTCTCGGTGAACCTGTACTGGTACTACATCGTCGTGCTGCTGATCATCCTGGCGGTCTTCGTCGTCAGGCGCCTCGACAACTCGCGGCTCGGGCGCGCGTGGGTCGCGATGCGCGAGGACGAGGTGGCCGCGAGCTCCGTCGGGGTCAACATCATGACCTCCAAGCTCTGGGCGTTCGCGCTCGGCGCGCTGTGGGGCGGCCTGGCCGGCGTCGTGTTCGCCAACGCGCAGGGCTTCGTCTCACCGGAGTCGTTCACGTTCATGGAGTCGGTCTTCATCGTGACGATGGTCGTGCTCGGCGGCATGGGCTCCATCCCGGGCGTCATCGTCGGCGCGGCGCTCATCGCCGGCATCCCCGAGATGATCCGTGGCGTCGCCCAGTCACCACTGCTGGCCGGCGTCATCGACCCGACGCTCGCGTCGGCCATCTCCGGCTACCGCTACCTCGTGTTCGGCCTGCTCATGGTCATCATGATGGCGGTCCGGCCGCAGGGCATGATCCCGTCCACCCGGCGCGCGCAGGAGCTCCATCCCGAGGACGAGAAGGTCCTCGAGGAAGAGGACCAGTCGCTGTGGGACCTCAAGCACGGAGCCGACCGCTCCGAGCACGACCTGTAACCGCCGACGGAGAGCTGAGGACACCATGGCGCTCGTCGAAGCCACGAAGACAACGATGCAGTTCGGCGGCCTGAAGGCCGTCAACGACGTCAGCATGCATATCGAAGAAGGGGAGATCGTCGCCCTCATCGGCCCGAACGGGGCCGGCAAGACGACCTTCTTCAACATGCTCACCGGGATCTACAAGCCGACCTCTGGAAGCCTCACTTTCAGTGGTCAGTCCGTGTCGGGCAAGAAGCCGAACCAGATCTGCCGCATGGGCATCGCGCGGACGTTCCAGAACATCCGCCTGTTCGCCAACATGACGACGCTCGAGAACGTCATGGTCGGCCGGCACACGCGCAGCAAGGCGGGCCCGTGGCAGGCGGTCCTGCGCACCCCGGGCTTCAAGCGCGAGGAGGCGGCGACCGTCGCCGAGGCCCTCAAGCGCCTGCAGTTCGTCGGGCTGGCCGACAAGGCGAACGAGCTCGCCAAGAACCTCCCGTACGGCGCCCAGCGCCGGCTCGAGATCGCCCGCGCGTTGGCGACCGAGCCCCAGCTGCTGCTGCTGGACGAGCCCGCCGCAGGCATGAACCCGCAGGAGTCGGCCGATCTCACGCGTCTCATCGGCCGTATCCGTACGAGCGGCGTGACCGTCCTCCTGATCGAGCACGACATGAAGGTCGTCATGGACATCGCCGACCGCATCTACGTGCTGGACTTCGGCGAGCTGATCGCCGAGGGCAAGCCGGAAGAGATCCAGAAGGACCCCAAGGTCATCGTGGCCTACCTCGGTGTGGGCGCCGAGGCAATGCTGGCCCAGGCGTGAGTGAGGTAGAACCCATGAGCGATCAGACTGAAGCAGTGCTCGACACGGCGCCGGCCGCCGCGCGTCAGGTGAGCGGGGACCTGGTCCTGCAGTTGGACAAGATCCACACCTTCTACGGCGCGATCGAAGCGCTCAAGGGGATCAGCGTCGACGTCCATCGGGGCGAGATCGTCACCCTGATCGGCGCGAACGGCGCCGGGAAGTCGACCACGCTGAAGACGATCTCCGGCCTCCTGCACCCCAAGTCGGGCGAGATCCGGCTGCTGGGCGAGGTCATCTCCGCGATGCCGGTCCACGAGGTGACGGCGAAGGGCGTCATCCAGGTTCCCGAAGGCCGCCGCATCTTCCCGCGGATGACCGTCGAGGAGAACCTGGAGATGGGCGCGTTCCTGCGCACCAAGGACGTCGAGGGCGTGAAGTCGTCGATGGCGCAGGCCTACGACCTGTTCCCGCGCCTCAAGGAACGCCGCATGCAGAAGGGCGGGACGCTCTCGGGNNGGCGAGCAGCAGATGCTCGCCATGGCCCGCGGGCTGATGGCGGCTCCGAAGCTGCTCATGCTGGACGAGCCCTCGATGGGCCTCGCCCCGGTCATCGTCGAGCTCATCTTCGAGACGATCAAGACGCTGAACGCGCAGGGCATCACGATCCTGCTGGTCGAGCAGAACGCCGCGATGGCGCTGCAGATCGCGGACCGCGGCTACGTCCTCGAGACCGGCTCGGTCGCGCTCACCGGCCCCGGCAGGGACCTGCTCCACAACGAGCAGGTGCGCAAGACCTACCTCGGAGAGTCATAGACGCCGCTCCCCATACGGTGAAACGCGAAGGGCGCCGGAGACGGCGCCCTTCTTCATTGCGGACGGCTCGGAGGCGCTAGCGACGCAACTGCAGCATCTGCACCGTTCGCTTCCAGGCGAGGCGGAACGAGCCGACGCCCATCCAGTACACGACGTAGGTGAGGCGCTTCATGACGATGGCGAACCAGCCGGAGACGTTGACGCCGAACATCCAGCCGACACCCCAGCCGGGACCGACGCTGACGAACTCGCCGTGCATGTTGGGGACGAAGGGCTTCGGCTCGACGCCGCGCGCCTCGCCGAGCACCGAGACGGCCGCGTGCTCGGCTTCGCGGATCGCGAACTGCGCGAGCATCGGAAGGACGTGGTTGTCGTTCGGGTCGCGGAACGCCGCGACGTCTCCGATGGCATAGATCGCCTCGGTCCCGGTGGCCTTCAGGTTCTGGTCGATCGCGAGGCGGCCCGAGCGCTCGCACATGAGCTGCCAGGAGATCGCGTCCGGGTCGGCGTGCGCGCCGCCGGCCCACACCAGCACGGGGGAGGGGACGTCGATGCCGCCCTCGAGGTGTGCGGTCGTCTCGTCCACCGCGACCAGCTTGCGGCCCATCTGCAGCCGGACGCCCATCTTCTCGAGCCGTCTGCGCGCGCGTGCCCGCTGGTCCACGGGGAGGTCGAAGAGGATGTCGGAGCGCGCCTCGATCAGCGTCATGCTCAACTGCCCGGGGTCGTGCCCGGCTCGCCGGATCATCGATGGGAGCCGCTTCGCGATCGTGCCGATGATCTCGACACCGGTCGCACCGCCGCCCACGACCGTCACGGCCAGCGCCCGGTGCTTGGCCTCGGGATCCGTGAGCCTGGCGGCGTATCCGAACTGCTTCTCGATCGCGCGCTGGAGCTTCATGGCATCGGCGACCGACCACATGGTGATCGCGTGCTCCTCCAGGCCCGGGATCGGCGGTACGCTGGCGATGGCGCCGGTGGCTATGACCAGCCGCCAGTAGGGGATGGTCGCCACGACGGTCCCGCGCGGGCCGAGCTGGATGACGCCTTCCTCCGGCAGGACGCTCTCCATCCGCTGGTGGACCACCTTGATCGGCAGACCGCGCAGGACGTCCGCGTACCACAGTTCGGCGAACTGCGGCCGTGCGGTGCCCGCCGCGACGAGGTCGAGCTCCGACAGGGCCTGCTGGTAGGGCCGCGGGTCCACCAGCACGACCTCGATGCCGTCAGAGGCCCGCGTCCGGTTGACGAGCGTCACCGCGAAGGTGAGGCCGGCGTAGCCGCCGCCCACGACGATCACGCGCCGCGGATGCTGCGGGTCGAGCGAGAGGGGATCGACGCATTCCACGGTCGCTCTCCTTTCCTCGTGAGTGTGTTCACAAGAAGTATGCTCCATCGGGGGGCGGTGCAGACGCCCGCGCGACGAGGGGATGACCGTCGGTATGTCCGCCGGGGCGCGCGGCAGGTCCTTGGGAGGCGCGGGGACCGAGCCGAGGCGTCGCTCAGGCCGACGCCGAGATCGCCGTGGCGGCGGCTGCGTGCGCGGAGGCGGCGGCGATCTCGATCGCGGACGTGTCGCCGACGGTCCGGCCGTCGCGCACCCGCCATCGCCCCTGGGCCATGACGGCGACGATCCGCCCGCGCCCCCCGGCCGCGATGACCGCGGCCTCCGGCTCGTCCGTGTCGCCCACGCGCAGCACCGCGAGGTCGGCGTCGAGCCCCGGAGTCAGCGATCCGACGACGTCGTCCATGCCCAGGACGCGGGCGCCGTCGACGGTCACCATCTCGAGCAACCGCACCGGGCAGAGCGCGGGGTCGAGCTTCCGGAGCGCGCGGGCCTCACTGAGGAGGTCGAGGTCCCAGTTGCTCGCCGCGGAGTCGGTCCCCAGCGCCAGGCGGACGCCCGCCTCGCGCAGCGCCGCCGCAGGAGGCTCGCCGTTGGCGAGGTAGGCGTTCGAGCGGGGGCACAACGCCACGCCCTTGGCGGCGGCGAGCCGCTCGGGGTCGCCGGGCTCCAGGTTGGCGCAGTGGACGGCGAGCACCTCGCCAAGGATGCCGAGCCGTTCGAGATACGCGACGGACCCCGCCCCCGGCGCTTCGAAGCCGTGTGCCAGGCGGTGGGCCACGCCCGACAGCGGGCCCGTACCGTGGAGCATCAGCTCGCGCTCCGCGGGCGACTCGGCGAGGTGCACGGCGAGGCTCGCGCCGCTTGCACGAGCGATCGCGGCGGAGGCGAGCAGGGTGCCCGGTCCGGCCGTGTACGGCGTATGGGGACTGAGGCCACAGCGCACGCGCCCATGGGCGCAGGCGCCACGCTCGCGCGGGAACCCGCGCTGCGCCAGCAGAGCATCGAGTCCGTCCTCGGTGGTTCCGAGCACCTCGACGTAGAAGACACCGGCGAGCCCAAGCCCGGCGCACGCGGCCTGCGGTTCCGGGCCGTAGGCGATGTCGCCGACGCAGGTCACGCCGTTGCGCAGGCACTCGAGCGCGCCGAGGGCGGCCGAGGCCTCGAGATCGGAGTCCGTCAGCGCCTCGATCGCCGTGGTGACCCGCGCGAGGAAGGGGCGCATCGGCATGGGTTCGACGAGCCCGCCCAGCACCGTGAGCGACAGGTGCGTGTGGGCGTTGACCAAACCCGGGATGATCACGCACCCATCGAATCCCTCCACCGGCTCGGCGGGCGAGAGCGCGACGAGGTCGGCGAGCGGCGCCACCGCAGCGACGCGGCCCGCCTCGTCGACGAGCACGGCGCCGTGCCGCAGTGCGGGGCCCGAAACGGGGAGGACCCAGTCGGCCGTGACGATCATGACGAGCGGAGCCCGGGATCTGCGGACGACGGGCGCGCCGCGCCCTCGCGCTCGTCGGGGATCTTGAGCAGGCTCGGCTTGCGGAGGTCCCCGCAGCCGCAGGGTTCGTCGAGGTCCGCGGACGCGATGACCTCGAGCACGCAGCGCGCGATCATGGGCGCCTCGTCATCGAAGATCGCCCGCAGTTCCGTGTGCTCCCACTCCTTCACGATGCCCTCGCCGTAGTTGACGACCATGTAGATGCCGGCGAAGCAGGCGCCGATGTCACGGGCGAGCACGACTTCGGGTGCGAACGACTGCCCGATGACGTCGCCGCCCAGGCGCTTCATATAGTCGACCTCGGCCACCGACTCGAACCGGGGACCGTCGGTGACCAGGTAGGTCCCGCGGTGGTACACGTGCGGGAAGTGCGACTCGGCCATGGTCGCCAGGCGGTCGGCGAGCGCGGGGCACACCGGCTGCCGCATGATCAGCAGGTGGTCGCCTCGCACGTAGATGTCCTGGCGCATGGTCAGGTCGATGAAGTCGTTCGGCACCATCACCTCGCGGGGCTCGAGCAGGTGATTGAGCGAGCCGACGCCTCCGTCCGAGATGACCTTGCGCACGCCTGCCTCGTGGAAGACCCAGAAGACCTGCAGGCTCGCGTCCGCGCGCTTCACGCCGCGCCTCCAGCCGTGCATCTTGACCGCGAGCGCCTCGCGCGTCCCGTGCGGGCCGCGGACCTGGAAGTGCGTGAAGGCGGGCGAGCGCCCGAACGGCGTGTCGAAGACGAGTCCGTCGTTGAGCACGGTCGTGCGCAGGTCCTCCAGTGCCGCCGGGAAGTCGAACGACAGCGTGCCGCTGCCGCCGCAGATGCCGAAGTCAACGCGCGGGACAGGCGTCGTGGTCACGATGTCCTCCTCAGTGTGGGTCCCTAGAAACGGCGCACTTCTCGATAGAGCGTGTCTCGCTGCACGGGTGTGAGGCCTGCGTCGCGCACGAGGCGCACGAGCTCCTCGCGGGCGAGCATGAACCGCGTCCCGGCCGCCGCCACGACGTTCTCCTCGATCATCGTCGAGCCCATGTCGTTCGCGCCGAACACGAGCGCCACCTGGCCGATCTTCGGCCCCTGCGTCACCCAGGAGGCCTGGATGTTCTCGACGTTGTCGAGGAAGAGGCGCGACACCGCCAGCATGCGCAGGTACTCCCATCCGGATGCGGCGGTCCCGCCCTGCTCTTCCTCGAGGTCGGTGTTGCCCGGCTGGAACGACCAGGGGATGAACGCGCGGAAGCCGACGTGTCCGGCGGCGAGCGCCTCGTCCTGCACGTCGCGGACGCGGCGCAGGTGCTCGACCCGCTCCGGCACCGTCTCGACGCCTCCGAACATCATCGTCGCCGTGGTGGAGATCCCGAGGCGATGTGCCTCCTTCATGACGTCGAGCCACTCGTCGGAGGTGGCCTTCTTGGGGGAGACATGTCCTCGGACGCGGTCGACCAGTATCTCGGCTCCTCCACCCGGCAGCGAGTCGAGCCCGGCGTCGCGCAGACGGGTCAGCACCGTGGCGACGGGCAGCCCCGAGAGCTTGGCGAGGTGGTGGATCTCGGGCGGGCCGAACCCGTGCACGTGGATCGGGTAGCGCGCCTTGAGCTCGCGCAGCATCCCCTCATACCACTCGAGCGGGAGGTCGGGGTGCATGCCGCCCTGGAGCAGGATCGCGGTGCCCTCGAGCGCGATCGTCTCCTCGACCTTCGCGTAGAGCTCGTCGGGCGAGAGCACGTAGGCGTCCGGATCGTCGGCGTCGCGGTAGAACGCGCAGAACCGGCAGCCGGAGACGCAGATGTTGGTGTAGTTCACGTTGCGGTCGACGATGAAGGTCGCCTCGCGCTCGGGATGCAGGCGGTCGCGCATCGCCGTCGCGGCGGCGGCCAGCTCCAGCATGTCGGCGTGCCGGAGCAGCTCGAGCGCCTCGGCGTCCGTCAGCCGGTGCGTGCCGCAAGCCGCTGCGGTCAACAGGTCACTCAGGGGGCCGCTCACTCCTCGAACACCTCGATCTCCGGGACGCGGTCGAGCTGGCCGATCGAGGCGGCCTCGGTCAGGTATCGCCGCAGCCCCTCGCGGTAGCGCGGCTCGAACCGGAACTGCAGGGCGTCGAAGTACGAGCGGAACCGGTCGGCGGGGAAGTCCTCCCACCGCGCCGCGTACTCCGAGATGTCGTCGAGGTGGGCACGGCAGTAGGTGAGCGAGCGGGCCAGCGCGTCGGAGACGTCGCGGACGGCGTCGGGGCGGCTCTCCGCGAACTCGCGCCTGACCGCCCAGACCGCGAACACGAACGGCAGCCCCGTCCAGGCCTTCCACTCGGTGCCGAGGTCGTAGGAGTACAGCCCCTCGTGCGTCTGCCAATAGGCGCGCAGCGCCTCGTCACCGATGAGCAGGGCGGCGTCGGCCTCCCTCAGCATCGCCGGAAGGTCGGGCGGCATCTCGACGTAGGTGGCGTCGGCGCCCCAGCGCTTCTCGATGAGGATGCGGGCGAGCACCTGCGAGGTGCGCGACGTGTTCGTGAGCGCCACGGTGCACCCGGTGAGCCGATCGGCGGGCACCTTCGAGATGAGCAGGATCGACTGCACCTCGCCGTCGGAGGAGATCGCGATGTCGGGAAGCAGCAGAAGGCCCTCGGCGTGCCTGGCGTACTCGATCGCCGGCACCGGCGCGATGTCCAGCGTGCCCTTGACGATGTCGCGTGCCAGGTCCGCCGGGTTCGCCTTCACCAGGTCGACGTCGAGCAGCACGTCCTGCTTGACCATGCCGTAGTAGAGCGGCAGGCAGTTGAGGAACTGGATGTGGCCGAGCTTCGGACGCATGATCAGCAACTCTCGGCGTCGTAGACCCGCACGACCTTGTAGAGCGTGTCGCGCTCGACGGCCGTGTGCCCGGTCTCGCGGATCGTCGCGATCAGGTCGTCCTTCGACAGCGCCTCGGGTGTCGTGGCGCCCGCCATGTGCGTGATGCGCTCCTCCACGACCGTGCCGTCGAGGTCGTCGACGCCGAACACCGTCGACAGCTGGGCGACCTTGAGGCCGAGCATGATCCAGAAGGCCTTGATGTGCGGGATGTTGTCGAGCATGAGGCGCCCGATGGCGAGCGTCTTCAGGTCGTCGAAGCCGGTGGTCGCGGGCAGGTCCGACATCTCCGTGTTCGCCGGGTGGAACGCGAGCGGGATGAACGCGAGGAAGCCGCCCGAGGCGTCCTGCTGCTCGCGGAGGCGGACCATGTGGTCGACCCGCTCCTCGATCGTCTCGATGTGGCCGTAGAGCATCGTGCAGTTCGTCGCGATGCCGAGCGAGTGCGCCTCGGCGTGGATGCGCAGCCACACGTCGGAGGTCGTCTTCTTCTCCCAAGCGGCCGCGCGCAGGCGGTCGGAGAAGATCTCGGCGCCGCCGCCGGGCAGGGCGTCGAGACCGGCGTCCTTCAGGTCGCGCAGGACCTCGATCGTCGGCTTGCCTGAGATGATCGCCATGTGCTCGATCTCGACCGCGGTGAAGGCCTGGACGATGACGTGGGGCGGCAGCGCCTCGCGCACCCTGCGCACCATGTCGACGTAGAACTCGTAGCTCCAGTCGGGATGCAGGCCCGAGACGATGTGGATCTCGTACGCTCCGTCGGCGGCACCTTCCTTGGCCGCCTCGACGATGGTGTCGAGCGTCATCTCGTACGCGCCCTCTTCGCCCTTGCTGCGGGCGAACGCACAGAACTTGCAGCGGTTGCGGCAGATGTTGGTCGGGTTGATGTGCCGGTTGACCATGAAGTGGACCTTGTCGCCGTTGATGCCGCGACGGACGTGGTCGGCCATCTGGCCGATCCCGATGAGGTCGTAGCTGCCGTACAAGGTCAGCCCGTCCTCGCGGCTGAGTCGCTCGCCGGCGAGTACCTTCGCGCCGATGGGCTCCAGGGCGGGATCGTTCAGGTTGAATGTGGTCACGGGGACTCCTTCGTGGATCGGTCACAGTCGACCGGATGCGTCGATGCGGTAGGGACGGCCTCAACAGGATAGGTCGTGGGCCGTGGCGCCGCCACCCGCCGCACCGCGCGCGCGGCGTCCGAGGGCGCGGCGGACGCCGCTCGGAGTCCGCATCGGGTACAAGAAGGTGGCGGCGCCCGGCCCGGTCTCGAGGCCGGCGGGCAGGCAGGGGAGGTCTCGTGGTCGACGGCGTTCCGGCCCACTACGGGCCGCAGCGGATCATCAGGGTCTACGTCGCGACCAACGCCCTCTTCACGCTCTCCGCGTCGCTCATCTGGGCGGTCAACACGCTCTTCCTCCTCCGGGCCGGCGGGATGTCGTTCGCCTTGGTGTTCGTGATCAACGCGGTCTACACCGCGAGCCAGATGCTGTTCGAGGTGCCGACGGGCGTCATCGCCGACACCATGGGGAGGAAGCTGTCGTTCCTGCTCTCGATCGGGATCCTCGTGCTCTCGACGCTGGTCTACGTGCTCAGCGCGCAGCTTCATTGGGGGTTTTGGGGGTTCGTCGTCGGCAGCGTGCTCATCGGACTCGGGTTCACGTTCCAGACGGGCGCGGTCTCGCTCACCCTGGGCCTCGTCGTGCGCGGCCGGCCGCACCACGGAATCAATGTCGCCCACAATCACGGACAGGCCGCCCTCCACGCCGCCACGGACGGACTCCACTGAGGCGGCACGGGCGAGCGGCCTGGCCCGGGCCAGACGCTCGATCGCCGGACGGAGCGCTTCCAGGGTGGGCCCGAGCGAATCGGGCACGTACACGTCCATGGGCAGCCAGGCAGCGGGTTCGATACGGGCCTCCGCGCGAGCGTTACGCACCGCTCGAACGAGGTCCAGCAGGACGTTGACCTCTCTTTCCGAATCTGCATCGACGGCGTCGGCGACGACGCTTGGCCAGTCGGCGACGATCAGCAATTCCGGATCGTCTGCCGCATGTGGCAAGCGCTCCCAGATCGTCTCGGTGATGAACGGCATAGTGGGATGCAG